>CAYFYM010000216.1:0-2455 GCA_964347405.1 uncultured Candidatus Bathyarchaeia archaeon
GGGTGGAGGCCGCTGACCACGCAGGTAACCATTGCGAAGCCGACTATGAGGACGCCGAGGGAGGGCGACGAGGCGCTGGGTACTGCCGTGAAGCGGCTCACCACGTAGCTAATGGTGAAACCGAAGAGGGCGCCGATGACGCCGCCGACGACGCCCGTGATGAGCGCCTCCGCCATGAAGAGGCCCAGGATGTCCCTGCTCTTGGCCCCGATGGCCTTCAACGTCCCGATTTCCTTGGTGCGCTCCATCACGCTCACCGTCATTGTGTTTATGATGCCGACGCCCGCGACGATGAGGCTGAGGCCCGCGATGCCGCCGAGCACGGCGTTCAGGGTGTTCATGACGTTGTCCAGATCATCCATTATCATGTCCATGGTGAAAACACTCACGTAGCCCAGCTTGTCCTTGATCCTGTCCGCGACTTCGCCGACCTGTCCCATTTCCCTGGTGCTGAGCTTTATGAGGTGGATGACTCCGCCGGTCTCGTACATCTGCTCGAACGCGCTGAGGGGGATGTACATGCTTGCGCTTGACTGGCTTCCGAAACCCGATGAGGACTCCGTCATTATCCCCACGATCCTGAAAGTGATCTCGTGCTCCTCGCCGCCCCGCCTGTAGACGATCTTCACCCTGTCACCGATCTCGTAGAGAGGCTCGTCGACGCCCCAGGGCTTCACGAAGGTCTCTGTCACGATGGCCGCCGCCTTGTCGTTTCTCGTCAAGTACCTGCCCTCCACCAGCTCCCACGCGCCCGAGATGCGGAAGTACGCGTCGGAGACCCCTGTTACGCCGGCGTGGTAGTATTTCCCCCTGGCCTTGTAGGCGCAGGTCCCCCCGAAGTTCATGGGCGTGACGGCCTCGACGCCGGGTATGGCCTCTATGATCCTCATGTCCCGCCAGCCGAGTTCCACGGGGTTTCTTCTGTTGCTGTTGTCGGGGAACACGTTGATGACGGTGGGGCCGAAACCCATGATCTGGTCGGTGATGTCCGCCTTCATGCCGGCGGTTACGCTGATGAGCCCTCCTACGGCTGCGCAGCCGATGAGTATACCGACGAGGTTCAGGGCAAATCTTAGCTTCTTCTCGCCCACGGTCCCTAGGCTTATCCCTACCACGTCTTGGAGCTTCACGGCCACGTCTCCCCCCTGTGTCTACTCATCTCTCAGCGCCTCTACGGGGTTCAGGTTGGACGCCCTCCAGGCGGGGTAGATGCCTGAGACGACGCAGGTAGCTATCGCGAAGCCTGTGACCGTGAGGCCTAGGCTCATGGAGGGCTCTGGGGCGAGGCTGATTACTCGTCCGATGACTATGCTCAACACGAACCCGAGGCCGGCCCCCAGGCCACCGCCTATTAATCCGGTCACTATGCTCTCGGATATGAAGAGGAGGAGCACGTCTCTGTTGGTGGCGCCTATTGCCTTCATGGTTCCTATCTCCTTTATTCGCTCCATGACGCTCACCGTCATGGTGTTGGCTATGGTGACGCCCGCGACGAGGAGGCTTATCCCGGCTATGCCGCCGAGGACGGCGTTGATGGTCCCGGTGATCATGTTGACCTCCTCCATGATCATGTCCATGGAGACGTAGCCCAGGTCGTCGAAGTCCTCATCCAGGACCCGGTTGATCTCTTCAATGTCCTCCATGGTCTCTGCTTTCAGGTCAACCGCCACGTAGCGTCCCTGCGTGTTGAACACCTTCTCATAGTAGCTTAGCGGCATTATCAGCACGTCGTCTATACCCGTGTTGGCTATGCTAGAGGTCTTCTTCAGTATCCCCACCACTCTGATGGTGAACTCCACCCCCTCGCCATCCACGGTGGCTGTCAACCTTATCCTGTCACCGACTTGGAACCTCTGCTCTTCGTCTACGAACCAGACGTTGTAACCAAGCATGGCAGCGGCGCTATCGCTGTGCTCAAGAAGCCTTCCATCCTCAACCTCGTTCTCGCCGCCGTGAACGATGAAATAGGTCTCATCGATACCAGCCATCCCTACACGCTCAACTCCTCCACGATGCTCATAGGAAGCTACATGTCCTGCAAATACAGGTGCGGCTGCCTCAACTCCCGGGATGTTTCGCAGCCTATTCAGGTCCCGCTGGTCGAGGATAGAAAACGCCTCGTCTCCGCCACTCTCAGGGTATACCTGTATGGTGTTGGAGCCGAAGATAGATACATCGTCCACTATGCTGGTCTTCATGCCCTGGGTCATGCTGATGAGGCCGGTGACGGCGGCGCATCCGATGAGTATGCCCACCAGGTTCAGGGCGAACCGGAACCTTCTCTCCCGGAGCCCCTCCACTGACATGAAGGCGAAGTCGAGTATGTTCAAGCCCCGCTTCTCCTCTCTGCTATCCTCTCGCTGGCTGTGGCGGCTCGTTCATGGCAGAGGCACTGGTTTCGAACCCGGGCTGTTGGCTAAGCGCCTTGTATAAGGCCTCAAGAGCTTTAGTGAGT
>CAYFYM010000217.1:0-6656 GCA_964347405.1 uncultured Candidatus Bathyarchaeia archaeon
GGCCGCCTTGAGCTTCTCCATGGTTTCCTCGATGACTTTCTCACTGTTCTCGGGGCGGGCCACCTTTATCTCGGCGCCCATCAATCGGTGCAGCAGGTGGTTGCCGTCGATGTCCACAGGATCGTAACCGTCTTCTGGCCCGGACTTGACCAGCACCACCTTCATGCCCAGCCTGCGGGCGGCGGCGGCCGCTTGGGTGCACCAGTTCGAGTGGAACCCCGCGCCGGTGACTATGTAGTCCGCGTCCTGGCTCAAAGCGTCGGCCATGAGGTACTCTAGCTTCCTGGTCTTGTTGCCGCCGAAGGCCAGGCCGGTCATGTCGTCGCGCTTCACGTAGATGCGTGGACCCTTGAGGGCCGCCGAGAGGTTGGGCAGCTCCTGCAGGGGCGTCGGGAGGCTAGCGAGCCTCACCCTGGGTAGTGTGCTTAACTTCATAATGCATCGTACACTGAGTGCATGGACGATGTACTTTACGTTTAGGGCTGGACCGCAGGCGCGTCGTTCAACACATATATATGAACTACATTCGTAGCTTATTTCATGAGTCAATCCATACGGATCAAAGCCTACCTAGAGTCCGACGACAACGGTTACTCCTGGGTCATCAAGAAGGTGGAGTCCCTGGGCGGCACGGCCAAGATATCGATCCAGGACCTCGAAGGAATGAAGCTGATCCCGTTCCCCGAGTATTGACAAGGATTACACCTTCTCAGGGTGTCGAGACGCGGAACAGCCACGACACATTGAGGTTGTATGGGACCCGCGAGCCTCCGTCCCCGCCGATGTTTTATAAAAACAGCGGACATAGACGTCATGGCCCCCAACGCGATGCTGGATCACTGTCACCCGCGGAACCCGCGAAGGTGCAGCGAGGAGGACATGCGGGACCTCTATATGGCAGCCATGTAAACCTGCAAAACTATAGCCGGTCATATTTTTCTCACAATCTTGGCAGTGAACATAATTTATATTATCCATTAAACGACATGCACCTGAATGAAAACGTTACTACCCAGAGGATAGGCTCCATTTTTTTCCTACGGGTTATGATCGATGCCGCCACCCCAACGAGACCAAACAGGAGCATGAGGGATGCTGAGAGCTGTTTTCCAAGCGGAGTCTCCTGCCACGCCTTGAACAAGCCGTTGGCTGGAGAGCTAGACCTCAACAGGATGAGAGCCTCACCCCCGCCCTCCACCACGAACTCGTAGCGAGAGCAGTCACAGACGTGGGTGCCATCCATGTAGAGCTCTATACAGTGTCGTTGGCCTCTAGGGCCACGTGGAGCCTTGTATGGGCCGACCAGGGTATCTGGAAAGTGAAATTGTCTGCTTCGCTGAGGGTGAACCTCTCGCCGCCGCCGTAGCCAGGCACGAGCCTGGGAAACACGACCTGCAGGTACACGAGGCATGCTGACCCTACAGTGAGCAGCAGGAAGGAGAATAGGAGAATCGGTAGACCTGTCTTCAGTTTCCCTGAGAACACAAGGCCTCAACTATTATCTATTTCCTACAGTTCCAGTATAGTTTTCCGGCGATAGTTTCTGGGATGTCGCCCTCGCCGTCTACGCCGCAGAACAGGCTGAGCCCCTCCTAAAACCTATAGCGAGGTCGTCATATAGACGAGTGCGCCACTCCACTTGAAGCTATAAAAATGGGTAACTTTGAGGAGAGTTTAGTCGCGTCAGAGAGCCCAGAACTCTAAAAAATAAACATAAACGCCCCTACAAAACAAGACGTAGCCCCCCTTCCCCATTAAAAGTATAGATAAAGGGGTGGTAGCCATGTTATGACTCTAAACCTAAAATCGGTGAAGGTCTCTGTTTTTCTCCTTTTATTCTATAATTTTATGTACCTTGGAATCGTTGCGCGTGAAGGTCAGAGTCATTGTGATGCCCTCATTTCCTTCCTGATTTTATCCACCACCTCAAGGTTTGGTTTCGTGGAGAACTCCATGAGCGTGTTTAGTTGTTCCTCGGTTAGCACCCCCTCGTCCAGTATCACGTCTCTCACCAGCCTTCCCTCGTCCTCGGCTCTTCTCGTTAACTCGGCCGCCCTCCTGTATCCTATTATGGGCGTCAGCAGGGTGGCTAGGGAGCTGGAGTTTTGGAAGTATCTGTGGGCAGCATGCTCGTCCACGCCTATCCCTTGAACGCACCTGTGGTTGAGGGTTCTCACGGCGTTGGTGAGCCACCTGAGGGATGTGAAGACGTTGAAGGCTATCAGAGGCGTGTAGACGTTTAGCTCGAAGGCTCCAAGCTGGGACGCTGTCTCGACGACGCCTCTGCTTCCGGTCACCTGCATGAACACCATGTTGCAGCACTCGAGGATGCTAGGGTTGACCTTCCCAGGCATTATGCTGGAGCCGGGCTCCACTGGAGGGAGCTTAACCTCGCCAAGCCCGGTATGGGGGCCCGAGCTGAGCATCATGAGGTCGTTGCACACCTTGATGAGGCTGCTCGACAGGCTGGAGAGCGCGTTCATCAGCCGGAGGAAGTCTGTGGGGAACTGAGTCTTCTCGAAGAGGCTCGGGGCGGCCTCGAGGTCGAGGCCCGTCTCCTCCGCCAGGAGCCTGACGACGGCAGCCCCGTAGCCGGGGTAGGTGTTGAGCCCTGTGCCTACAGCGGTCCCCCCGATGGGGAGCTGCCTCAGGCCCTTGAGCGAGTCGACGATATCCGCTGTACCCGTCTGGACAGCCTGGGCGTACGCGTCGAGTTCCTGGCCGAGGGTGACTGGCACCGCGTCCCTCGTGTGCGTCCTGCCGCTCTTGACCGTGTCTATGAACTCCTTCGACTTCGCTCCGAGGCTCTGAGCCAGGCTGCCGAGCTCCCGGACCAGGCCCTCCGCGAGCCTGATGGAGGTCAGCCTCATGGCGGTTGGGACGACGTCGTTCGACGATTGGGACATGTTCACGTGGTCGTTGGGGTGGATGGGCGTGTACGACCCCAGCGGGCTGCCTAGCAGCTCGTTGGCCCTGTTGGCGACGACCTCGTTCATATTCATGTTCCAGGGCGTGCCCGCGCCCGCCTGAAAGACGTCGAGCCTGAAGCTGTCGTCGAACCTTCCGGCGGACGCCTCGTCCGCGGCCTTTGCTATGGCGTCCGCGCGATCCCGCGGCAGGTAGCCCAGCTCCGTGTTGGCTAGGGCGGCGGCCTTCTTGACCAAGGCCAGACACGCCGTGAACTCCCCGTCGATGGACAGGCCCGACACTTGGAAGTTTTCTAGGGCTCTGGCGGTGAAGGCGCCGAAGTATGCCCCCCTCGGCACCTTGACGGGCCCGAGCAGGTCGCTCTCAGTCCTAAACAGCGATTCTTCGGACGCGTCTCCGGTGGCGCGTCCCCCGTCCCCAGGCTTCATACCATCATACCTCGGCCATCACTAGACCCTTCTGAGGGACGGGATTTAAACCGTGGTTCACGCCACGGCAGCCGCCGTTGCGTGGGCTGATGAACGTTTTTATCGGCTCGTCCACATGCTCTACTGATGGATTACTTGGGCGAGAAAAAAGACCGCGTCCCGCGGGAGTCCAGGAACCCCGGCGCCAAGCCGGGCAACGTCGTCCACTGGGTCACCCACGCCAGGCGGAGAGGCCTTGGGATGTGGGCCTGGCTGCTCCACAGGGTCTCGGCGGTGACGCTGATCGTCACCACGGTCCTCCACGTGATGGCGAACCAGTTCGGGTTCATAGTACCAGGCAGGAGGCTGGTGACCGTCGACCTGCTCTTGTTCGCGGGGTCGTTCCACCTCTACAACGGCGTCAGGGTGCTGCTCATCGAGTTCACGGGGTGGGCAGCGAGACACGAGGACAGGCTCTTCGTCGCGGTGATCGCGGCCACACTGATCACGTTTGTCGCCTGGATAATGGTCGTCGGGCCTTAGGGGTGAGTCGTTGGAGAGACATGACGTCATCGTCATAGGCGGAGGCATCTCGGGCCTCAGGGCGGCCATAGAGGCTCAGCTCCTCGGGGCAGACGTGGCCGTCATGAGCATGATCTACCCCATGAGATCCCACTCCGTCGCCGCGCAGGGGGGCATAAACGCGGCCCTGGGGAACGTGGACCCAGACGACAGCGTCGAGAAGCATTTCGTAGACACCGTGAAGGGGTCGGACTATCTCGCGGACCGGGACGCCGCCCTGAGGCTCTGCACGGACGCGCCCATGAGGGTGAGGGAGCTGGACTCGTGGGGATGCCCCTTCAGCAGGACGCCCGAGGGGACGATAGCCCAGAGGCCTTTCGGGGGAGCGGGCTCCCCGAGGACCTGCTACGCCGCAGACAAGACCGGCCACGCCGTCATGCACACCATCTACCAGCAGGCGTTGAGGCTGGGCGTGGCCTTCTACAACGAGAAGACGGCGTTGAGGCTCATAAAAGACGACGGTGTGCGGGGCCTCGTCTCCCTAGACCTGGAGACGGGGGGCACCGAGGCCTTCGGGGCGAAATCTGTGGTGTTGGCGACAGGCGGTGCCGGGAGGATCTACTCTAGAACCACGAACAGCCACCATAGCATGGGCTATGGCATGGCGATGGCCTACTGGGCGGGGGCTCCCCTTGAGGACATGGAGTTCATCCAGTTCCATCCCACGACTCTCTACGGCACAAACATACTCATCACCGAGGGGGCCAGGGGTGAGGGAGGCGTCCTCCTCAACGCCGATGGTGAGAGGTTCATGGAGAGGTACGCCCCCGACAGGATGGAGCTCGCGCCGCGGGACATCGTCGCAAGAGCCATCTGGACGGAGGTCCTGGAAGGGCGGAGATTCGAGGAAGAGTACGTCCACCTCGACATCTCGCACCTCGGCGAGGACAAGATCATGGATAGGCTCCCCCAGATACGGGATCTTGCTCAAAGCTTCGCCGGAGTAGACGTAGTCGATGAACCTATACCTGTACAGCCTGGCCAGCACTACACGATGGGCGGCGTAGAGGGGGACGTTGACGGGAGAACGAGGCTCCGCGGCCTGTATGCGGCGGGTGAGTGTTCGTGCATGAGCGTCCACGGTGCCAACAGGCTCGGCGGCAACTCCCTGCTCGACTGCGTCGTCTTCGGGGCCAGGGCAGGGGCAGCCGCAGCGGCAGACGCCCAGAACGTGAGCCACGTGGAAACAGGAACCGCTGAAAAGGCCGCCGAGGAGGTTGAGTCAAGGATCAATACCCTCAAGAAAAAGGGTGAGGCGAGCCACGTGAACCACTACGAGATAAGAAGAGACTTGAGGTCAACCATGTGGGACCACTTCGGCATCTTCAGGGACGGGGCCAGGATGAGGACCGGCCTCGGCAAGCTGGGTCTACTGAGGAAAAGGTACCGGGAGGAGGCCGGTGTAACGGAGGAGGGCTCCTTCGACATAGGACTAGTCGACGCCCTGATGCTCGAAGGGATGCTTGACCTCTCCATATCCTTAGCGATTGGGGCTTTAAACAGAAAGGAGAGCAGAGGCAGCCACTACAGAACCGATCACAGGGCTAGGGACGACGAGAACTGGCTCAAGCACACCCTCGTCTTCTTCGATCCCGAGGAGCCGAGGCCTGAGTACAAACCCGTCAAGGTGACCAAGCTGGAGCTGCAGAGGAGGGAGTATTGATCATGATGACGCGGGCAACGATCAATGAGGGAGAGACTGTGGAGTTCATGGTCTACCGTTTCGACCCGGCTCACGACAAAAGGTACTATTATGTGATCTACGAGGTCCCCTACCATAGAGGGATGACGGTTCTCGACGGTCTCCTATACATTATTGAGGAGCTTGACCCGAGCCTGAGCCTC
The DNA here is from genome assembly GCA_964347405.1 of uncultured Candidatus Bathyarchaeia archaeon. Taxonomy (GTDB): domain Archaea; phylum Thermoproteota; class Bathyarchaeia; order TCS64; family TCS64; genus RBG-16-57-9. The sequence continues at coordinate 5,763 of CAYFYM010000217.1, forward strand.
CGGTTCAGCTGCAGGTTCAAGATATGCGGCTCCTGCGCGGTGATGGTGAACGGCGTACAGAGACTGGGTTGCGGAGTACAAGTTTCGGATGTTGGACGGAGAGTAAGGGTTGACCCACTCGCCCACTTCGTGGTTCTGAAGGACCTCGTGGTAGACATTGACCCGTTCTTGGAAAAGATGGAGGAAGTCATGCCCTACCTTGAGCCAAAGCAAATAGAATCTGAGTTGAGGGTTCCAATGGACGAGTTCGAGAGGTACAGGTCGCCCTCGGACTGCATCTGGTGCGGAGCCTGCGCATCCGCCTGCCCCATAATGAGCACCGAGCCATACTACCTCGGCCCTGCGGCCCTGACACAGCTTTACAGGTTCAACGTCGACTCCAGGGAGAATGAGGAGGTTAAGCCCCTGAGGCTCATCATCGCCGACAGTGGGGCATCGGGTGTCTGGAGGTGCCACCAGGTCTTCGCGTGCACCAGCGTCTGCCCAAAGAACATAGACCCAGGGGCGGCGATTGCTGAACTCAAGAGGATGATACTTAAGGCCAGACTAGGACACCGGCTCTAGGAGCCGGGTTTTCTGAACCGGATGATCCTTGGTCTCCTTATAATACGAACCACGGTGGCCAGGATTATCAGCGCGCCTAGTGAGCCGACAGCCACCCGAGGGAAGCCTCTAGGCTCTGGAGGGGGACTCGCAGGGGCGGCCTCGATGAGCACGTCTATGGTCTCGGATCGGGCTGTGTGGTATGTGGATCTGTCGCGGGCCGTAGAGTGGTATCCTAGGAAGAATCCGTAGGTTCTGTTTCCCTGCATGCTCTGATCTAGGGCGTCCCCCGAATCCAGGGGGATCGAGAACTCAACGATGGTGGCGTTGCCAAGCTGGCTGACAGCCCAA
>CAYFYM010000218.1:0-9813 GCA_964347405.1 uncultured Candidatus Bathyarchaeia archaeon
GAGGAACAGACACGCCCAGCACGAGGAGGGCCGCTTGGAGCCTGCTACGCCCATTCGTACACTGCGAGGATAGCATGGGAGGAAGCAGGCTTAGGGAGACTAGGCTGGACACCTATCTGACACGATGGAACCACATTTGCCAGCGTAGGTGAACACGTTTATCACCAGCCCCTCAACCAGCATAGCCATGGATCGACGCGCAGTCAACAAGGACATCGAGACCCTGACCCAGTTCATCAGGATCTACTGCGACGCCAAACACAACGACATCCAGAGAACGAGCCACGGAGACGGCTCAACCCCGGGGTTGTGCCCAGAATGCGCGGAGCTCCTGTCCTACGCCGCCGAGAGAAGGGAACGCTGCCTCTTGGACCCCAAGCCTTCCTGCAAGAACTGCCGCATTTACTGCTACGAGCCCTCCATGAGAGCCAGGATAAGGGAGGTCATGAGGCACTCGGGGATGCACCTGATAAAGCGCGGCAGGCTCGATCTGCTGCTACACTACTTCCTCTAACCCGCATCTGGTCGCTGACAGTGCCGCGCAAGGCCGCGGCACGGAGACTCGAAAACCCTCGTACGCTCCAACAGAGACGGCCAAGACCCCGGCCATGGATAAAGACCATGATCGGAGCAAATGCTAAACAAGAGACCGCTCTCCATTCGCCCCAGACGTTTCTCTAGCCGCCACGCCTCCCCTCAAACCAATTATACACGAAACACCATATTCTATTCGGAGAACACACTATGGATCTATTAATCAAGGACGCAGACATCATCGACGGCACAGGGAAAAAACCATACAAGGGATCCATCGCCGTCACAGGCGACAAGATCACAGCCCTGGGCGCGTTCGAGGCCGACGCCGATGAAACCATAGACGCACGGGGCCTCACGGCTGTGCCCGGGTTCATAGACTCCCACAGCCACGCCGACATGGGGATGCTGTTCTTCCCCAAGTGCGAGAGCTACATACTCCAGGGAGTGACCACGTTCGTCGGCGGCCAGTGCGGCATGTCCCTGGCGCCCATAGGCGACAAGATTAACCTCCCCGGCATCGCCCGCGACCACCTCCAGGAGCTCATCAGGTACAAGTACTACCCCAAACAGACGGTCTTCGAGAGGGATCGGGTCAACGAGGTCATGGAGAAGCACTTCGGCTGGACCATAGACTGGAGGACCAGCGCCGAGCTCTTCGAGGCTGTGGAGAAGCGTGGCATAGCCTGCAACTTCGCCCCGCTGGTGGGCCACAACACGGTTCGGAGGACGGTCATGGAGGACGACTTCGAGCGCGCCTCCACAAAGGAGGAGCGGGAGGAGATGGCGGAGCTCATCCACGGCGCCATGGGGGACGGGTGCCTGGGCATGTCCGTGGGGCTGGACTACGACCCTTCCTGCTTCGCGGACCGGGACGAGCTCGTGACGCACGCCTCCATAATGAACGAGTACGGCGGCGTCTACGCGCCCCACTCACGGCGCACCGGCAGACGCCGCAACATAGCGGCCGGCCACCGCCAGCACGACAAGATCGACGGCATCCACGAGGTGCTGGACATCTGCCGCGCCAGCAGGGTCAAGATGAACATCGCCCACCTCTTCACGGGCTGGTACGTGCAGCCCCAGGGCTACCCCCACATGCTGGAGGAGGCGAACAGGCGGTCCACCTTGAAGGTCATAGACGACGCCCTGGAGGAGGGCATGGACTTGAGCTTCGACGTCATCCCGACCGCCCTCCCCACCCGGTATGGGGGCTGGCAGTACCTCTGCGCCCTGTTCGAGCCCTGGCTCAGGGAGAAGGGCAGCAGGGACGAGTTCGCCGAGTGGCTCAAGGTCGAGGACTTCAGGCAGGAGGTGAAGGAAGCCATACGTTCGGGGAAATGGTTCATCCGCGTGGCCTATAACCCCAACACCAACCCCCGCTGGGCCGAGAACATCACTGTGCTGGAGCACAAGAACAAGGAGACGGCGAACAAGACCATCGCGCAGATAGCCGAGATGCGGGAGACAGACGCCTTCGACACCTGGCTCGACCTCATAGCCGAGGACCCAGACGCCAAGTCCGCCATCGCGACCGTGTACCCCAGCGGCACCGTGGACCCCGACGCCCCATACCACGACATATTCTACCAGCACCCTGTGAGTTGCGTAGGAGTCGATACAGGCGTAGACGACTACAAACACGTGCCCAAGGCCCCGCCCTGGACGATCCGAGGCATCAACAACTACTCGGCTTTCGTGGGCTTCTGGGAGAAGTTCGTGAACAAACAGAGATCGTTGACGCCAGAGCAGGCGGTGCACAAGACCTCGACACAGGCAGCCAACAGGCACGCCATCAAGGGGAGGGGGGCGTTGAAGGAAGGGCACTACGCCGACATCGTGCTGATGGACCTGCCGAAGATGAAGGTCACCGGGACCGCGCTTGAACCCAGGAACCAGCCGGGGGGCATAGAGTACGTCATCGTGAACGGCGTGCCGGTCGTGGAGAAATCCAGGCACACAGGAGCCACACCCGGCGTAGTCATAAAACGAGGATGACTTTAAACCCAATTTTTTCCCGTTATACCATCCAGACTTTATGCATTGTTACCATGAGGTGGCCATGGCCCAGATATGAAACGCTTTCCGGGGCTTGGAAGGGATATGGACACGTAATCCACTGAGCACAGCCGCCGGGACCCGCTACCCCTTGAACAAGATCCTATGGGGCTTCAGCACCTCGTCCCACGCCTCTATCACTGTCTCGCAGCCAAACACCGTCAACCTGCTGGCGTCCAGCCTCACCCTACCCGGGCCCGTCTCCTGGAGCAGGAAACCCGCGAACAGGGCGGCCGGGCAGATGAACCGCTCGGCGCGTAGGCTTCTGCAGTTGTTCCCGAAGACACAGTTACCCACCTTGACCCTCCATGACGTTCCGAACCGCGTCTCCTCGGACTCTAAGCCTACATCCTCGGCCAGCTCGTTCACCTCCAGGAATCTGCAATACTTCGTCAGGGTCGCTGCCGGGTCGTTGTACTCGATCAACCCCAGCAGCTTGAAGTCTATATAGTGGTACATGGTTTCGTGCAGGTACTTGGTCATCTTCTTCATGCGGCTCCTCGGCACTATGCCCATCGCGAAATGCATGAACGATAGAAATAGGTCGTGAAAGAACTTGGCCAGCTCCATGTCATCTATGCGTATACACTCTTCAGACATTATATCAATCTACGTTCCAGTGATTATAATAAAGATATGAAGCATGAATACATTCTATTAATACTAAGAAACATCACTAATCAATATATAAATAAAACATGAATATTTCTTAATATACATATTTCTGATGCCTGCTGTGAAGAATATACATGAAGAATCATTGTACCCTGACAGATCATGAAGGTTAATGACGTTAACATTTATTAAACAAACACAGATAACCTTACCCTATGACCCATAAGATATCACGCGGGAAAGGTGATATCGGGGCCAAGCTCAGCTTCATGCGGTACACGCTGGCCCAGTACCACCTCCTGGAAGACGTGGCCATGTTCGCCACAACCATGCTGCACTCCGTAGTGCCCACCGACAAGATCGCGCTGGCGGTCATCGAGGACAAAATACTCAAGTCCGTCAGCACCATAGGCCCAAGGGTCGTCATGGACCTCAACCTCGACTGGCCGAGCATAAACGCCCGGACGGTCGAGACCATGGAGACCCAGCTCGTCAACGACACCCGAGACGACCCCGACTACTTCCCCGGCAACGGCCGCGACGCCGTCACCATGCTCTCAGAGCTGTGCGTCCCAATGATCCACGGGGACACGGTCATCGGCACCGTAAACCTGGAGTGCCGCCGGGCCGGCCGTTTCACCGAGGAGGATAAGGAGGTGGCCGAGGCCTTCACGCGGATGATCGCCGAGGCCGTGCACCGGGTGCAGGCGGACGCGCCCACCGGCGAGCCGCGGATGAGCCGCGGCGTCAAGAACCGGTCCACCACGGACAACTACTACGGCATCCTCGCGGCCGTGTACAACGGCGAGACGGTGCTCAACAGGATAGTCCACAGGGTGGCTCTGCCCTGGAAGCGGGGCAAGGAGATGGTGACCAACCTCGTGGAAAAGGGGTACCTCAGAAGGGAGAAGATCTCGGCCGCCCGCTACGTCTACAAGATCACCGACACAGGCGTCAGAGCCATGAAGACGTACGACGGCATAACGGAGAGGCTATGCACATGACTGCCGGCCCCATCGAGCCGCAGAGGCAGTCCACGATCAACGGCCCGGCCGCCTGAGGAAACCCCTACCGCAGGCAATCAATGAAGGATAAAAGCGTCAACACACACGTATAGGAACCCCCTGCAGAGGCAAGCCAGAGAGGCGGCCTCGTTCATCGCCCCCCGGCTCGCAGGCCCCACGCCCCGACCCCAACCTATTCAACATTTGCTAAAAACATGGAAACATGATAACAACCGCCGTTTCAACCAAAAACAGCCAATACAAAAACAACAACACCATAAAAAAAACCATAACCAATTAAAAAACAGAGAAACAAATAACCAACCGCACACCGAAAAAACGCTTATAACAAGTAACCAGTTACAACGGAAAAGCCGACTCTCCCCCGAACACACACGCCCCCCAGCACCTCCCCTCTCTACGTCGCCCCGATGACCCGGCTCAACGCCTCCGGGAGCCCCGCCAGAAAGTCGCCCAGCTCCGGAAGCACCAAGCGATCAATGAGGGCGACGGTGACCGCGACGCCCACAACGCCGTACACGAAGCTCACCGGATAGTGAAAAGTCTCCACCGTGGGGCTGGAAACCCACCAGCTCAGAGGAGCCACATCGTAGCCCGTCAGGACCAACGTCAAGACCACGCGGCTCACGTTCAAAACATTGACCAGCACGGCACCCAACGCGACGCCGCTGGCCTTCCTCGCCCAGCCGCCGCGCTTCAAGGGAACCACGAGGCCCAGGATGACCCCGAGGACGTGGATGGCGCTGCACTCCCTGACGATGTAAACGTGGACGGGCCGCACGCCGCTCGTGAGATCCAGGTAGACCAGGCCGTCGGCCACCCCCCAGCCGGACTCCAGTCCGACGAGACGCATCGCAGCCGAGCTGGCCCTCGCCGTCAACAGCTCCGCCCACAGGCTGGGCACAGACTGGAACAAGAGGTAACAAGCCGCGAAGACGACGGCGTACACCGCCAAGTCCCTGGGGCTGTAGCCGCCGTCCATGGTGACTCATGGTGGACCGGCGCATTTGAAGGATTACCCTGCCGAGGAGGAGCCCGCCTCAACCACCGGCGCCCCATAAATTGGAGCCCTTCAAACAGAAACTCGACTCTATGGAATACAGGCCGTTACGGCTTCTACGGCCCGTTGAACCCGCAGGCCGGGCACTTGTACTTCCTCCCGAACAGCCTGCACTTCTCGCACCGCCAGAGAGTGACTGCGCCGCAGCTGGGGCACCTGAACCTTACGGCCTTCTCCTCGGGAGTAATCCTCCGCCCACAGCTAATGCACGTAGCCAACTCGTAACCACACCATAAGCCAATGCAGTATTATTTAAAGATTGACAGCACATCCCCAGACACCATTAGACACCGACACGAGCCACCAAGCCACGCCGACCCTCACCCTAACGGCCCCCAAGAGAACAAAAACCCATCGCGCCCCCGCCCTCCCCCACATGAACCCGTCTCAGACGACCAGCGAAGACGTAAAACCATCTTAAATATCATAAAAATAAATAATAACGATGCTCAAGAAAGCGATCGACAGGATAGGATCCTTCACCAGGCTGGAGAGAGACCTGCTCCTGCTCTTCACCTCAGGCCTCGTAGCCGTCGTGGGCCTCCAACTCATCCAGCCCCTATTCCCGGTCTACCTGCAGAGCCTCGACGCCTCCGAGATAGAGATCAGCCTAGTCGTATCCCTCTCAAGCGTCGCCGGCACGGCGCTTATGCTCCCCGCGGGCCAAATAATGGACAGGTTGGGGGGGAAACGCATGTTTCTAGTAGGGCTACTACTCTGGGGCTCGTCCACGTTCCTCATAGCCCTGGCCAAGAACTGGAGAACCGTCGCCGCCTTGTACATCTTCCACGGGATAGCCGAAGCCTTCGCAGGCCCAGCGAGGATGACCCTGATATCGACAGCCTCGACGCCGGCGACCGAGGCCACAGTCTTCGGCCTCATGAGCCTAGACTGGTCGATAGGAGGGACCGTGGCCCCTCCCGTCAGCGGGTACCTGGCCGAGAGGATCGGGTGGCAGGTACCCCTACTGGCCGCCAGCGCCGCTTTCATGATAGCCATCATCCCCATCCTGAGGATCCATGGAGAAGCCCCAAAACAGGCCCACACGGAGAAAACCGGCTCCACCGGGATCGCCGAAACCCGTCTACAGGCCTCCTTCCTGTACTTCATGTTCGGCTTCCTGACGAACTCGGCCCAGAGCATGGTCGGCACCATGCTGCCCCTCTTCCTTAAGAACCAGCAGAGCCTCTCGACCACCGTCATCGGCCTGTTCTTCACCGCGGCCAACCTGCTAGGATTACTTATACAGGTACCCGGAGGACTGCTGGCGGACAGATACGGTAAGAAGAGGCTCATCACGCTGCTCCTGCTCCCCATCCCGCTGATATACGGGCTATGGGGGCTAGTGGACCGCTGGCAAGCCTATCTGCTGATATACGTGCTGTCCAGAGGGCTGATCAGCATGATGGGCCCAGCCACGCTCGCCATAGTGTCGGAGGTCTTCCCCGATGAACAGAAAGGCTCTGCCTTCGGCGTGAGGATGGCCAGCGTGCGGCTGGGCTCGGCGGCCGGCCCGTTGATCGGGGGCTACCTCTACGGCACGATGGGCCCGGCGACCCCGTTCACCGGCGCAGGGGTGATCCTCCTCCTGAGCGTCCCCTTCATCTACCTCCTGAAGTGAAAGGCCCCATCTCCGCGCATCGTGTCACCCAGCGGACGAACGGGCGTAGAAAGACATCGCGTTCAGACAGCTACTTCAGGATGGCCCCACACTTCCAGCAAACCACGAGGTTGTCCGGGATCTCGTAGCCGCACTCTGGACACCTCATGAACCCCTCCTTCGGGGCCTCCGCCTCCACCGTCTCGACGGCCGCCTCAGCGCTCATGGAGAGGAAAACGGGGAAACACGTTTCATACTTTATGGAGCATGGATCGGTTAACCGTCCGCCGCGGCCCCTGGGCGCCGGCGCCCACTCGCCTCCAGCCCCATCCAGTGCGCATCAACCACGCATCTCACCCACGCCAAAACATTGAAACGCCAGGCGTAGTTGGCCCTCCTGACGTAATCCTTCGCGCCCGCCTAGGACGCCTCCGTCGCCACATCCTCGTACCAGTGATCGCTGTACAGCATCGCCGGCACCCGGAGTGCATCCGCAGCCGCCTCGTGGACTCAACGCCGTCCATCCCAGGCATGCTGCCATTCACGCGCCCCCAGCCACCGCCTCCATGAACCGCGGCGTAGGCACAAGGCAAAACCGTTCAACGTCGAAACAGAATACATTAACCAACAGGCCCCCCACAAACCTAGGCAGATTACAAGCCAATCTACGAGGAAAAAGCCGGCTTACCCACCACCCTACGTTTTATGCTTGTCCAGCCATCTCCTGACCTCGGCGATCGAGGAAGACCTCTTCGTGTGCTCGCAGTGAGACGCGTAGTATATCCCCCTCACAGGGTCGAACCAGACGTCGAACCCCCTGTGTCTCTCCACGACCCTCGGACGATCACCCTCCCCACCCAACGCCTTCACCACAGCAAAGAGACAAGCTCCCTCAGAACAGCCGCGCCGCCGCCTCTGAGAAGCACGTACAGCAGCCTCGGGTTCCTGGCCGCCTCCCTTATGACGCCCGCCTGCATATCCATGTCGCCCCTCGAAACCAGTTCCTCGAGCACGCCCTCAAGGCCGGCTTCCCTAAGCTCCCCCATCAGCCTGTTGAGCCTCTCGTCGGACAGCCTGTTCACCAGGCGCCGCGCCGTGTACATGGTCTTGAGCTCCCTCTCGTAGAGGCCCCTCCACCGCCTCTCGTACTCGGACAGCCTCCCCCAGCACATGTCCCCGCAGCCGAGGGCGTCGGCGACCGTCTCCCCCGCCAGCTTGGCGCACAGCCCGCCCACTACGACGCCCCCGCCGGTTGTGGCCTTCACCTGTCCCGCCACATCCCCCGCCAGAAGCAGCCCGCTGTACGCGGCCCTCTCCACGGGAGGCCCAGCGCATATGAGGCCCGACGTGACCCGCCGCGGCTCCTTGCCGAACCTCCTCCCAACGAAGCCCTTGAGACGCTCGACGCCGTCCACTCCGGCGGTGCCTAGGCCGCACCTGACGGTGGATTCGTCGATGGGTACAACCCACGCGTAGAAGCCTTTGGCGAGCTCGTCGTCGAGCCACACCTCGACGATCTCCGGGTCGACGTCCACGCCCCCGATTTCAGTGTTGTAGCCTGTAAGAGTGCCCGTCTGCCCCGTCTCTATGCCGCTGCGGCTGAGCAGCCTGCCCCCCGCGCCCTCCGCGTCCACCACGACCCATGGCTCTCGCACGCCGCCGTCAACCAGGACGCCCACGCAGGTGCCCTCGATAAAACGAAGCGCCTCGACCCTGGCGGAGAGCCTGAACTCCGCCCCCGCGTCCACCGCCATACCCGCCAAGTGCCTGTCGAACCTAGCCCTGTCTACGACGTACGCCCTGGGCCTCCGGTCCCTTATCTCGATGAAACCCCCGTCCGGCGCGTATACGCGTCCACCGTAGACCTTGTTCTGCACGAACTCTTCTGAGGGTTCGACCCCCAGCTCCTCGAGGCCCGTGACGCTCAGAACGCCGGCGCAGTGGCTTGGCTCCCCTATGACCGGGTGCTCCTCGTAGACCCTCGCAGCGTACCCTTCCGCGGAGATGGCGGTGGCAGCTAGTATACCCGCGGGACCCGCGCCCACAACGGCTGCCTCGGGCTTCAAAGTCGCCAGCCTAGCTGCGCTCTATGGTCTCGTAGAACTCTACTCGTTCAAGCTCCTCGAAGTAGCGGAGGATGTCAAGGGCTACGCCCCTCTTGGCGATCTGTATGTTCTCGCCGAAGAACACCTCGTCGGGGACGCCGATCCTAACCTTCTTCTTGGTCTTCCTGAGCTTGAACTCCCCCGGGTCTATGCCCAGGAACCTTCTGCCGATGAGGGCCTCCATCTTCTTCCTGTCGTCGGTGACGTTCTCTGTGACCTCAAGCGTGTAGACGACGTCCCTGCCCGCGAGCGGATGGTTGTAGTCCACCTGCACCCTGCCCGCGCCTACGCTCCTCACGGTGGCGCGCCTACCATCGATCTCCAGCTCGCCCCCGACGACGGGGTTGACGCCCTTGCTGCGCAGCACCCTGTACGGGATCATCTGCACGTTCTCGGGGTCCCGCTCTCCGAAGGCCTCCGCCGCCGGGATATCTATCTCGGTCTCCTCGTCATAGGGCACGCCGGGGAGCCTCTGGTCGAGCCCCCTCAGCACGTAGCCTTCTCCCACGATGACCAGCCTAGGGCCGTAGGCTCTGCCCTCCTCGAAGACGCCCTCCTCGCGAGCCAGCTCCTCGTCGGTGGTCTCTATGATCTCGCCCGTCTCCGCGCGGCTCGTCATCTCCACCATTATGAAGTCGCCGTTGTTCACGGCGTCCTCGTAGCGAACCTCCTCTTCCTCCTCAGCCTCTTCTTCTGGAGCCTCCTCCGCGGGCTCCTCCTGAGGCTCCTCGGCGGCCTCAGCCGCCTCCTGCTCCTCGTCCTCCTCTTCGAGGACGTCAGCCTTCTCTTCCTCGCTCATATCATTTCACCGTTGAA
>CAYFYM010000219.1:0-5876 GCA_964347405.1 uncultured Candidatus Bathyarchaeia archaeon
GCAGAACTCCTACGTCCACCCACACCCCTCAACAGATGCAGGGTGATCCTCCTCGGATCAATGCCGCCGTCCCGGTGCTTTTAGGTCCAGAACCTTTTTACAGCGACGTGAGAGGACGATATTCGTACAGCAGAATGTGGGGGAGAGACAGAGTCAGGCCTTCATCCCGATAAACTCGTAGCTATTCTAAATGATTCGAGTCTAAATCGACTCCATCCTTTTTCTCATAAACACTCAGAGCTGATTCTAATGAAGATAGAGATGAATGATTAAATTTGTGGGAGCTTAGGGGTGTAAAGCGGATTTGGTGATCTATTTCTCCACATCGGTCCCTAATTTTGGTGATAATCGCGCGGTAAGGCAATAAATAGCACAAAGCGTAGCCAATAAACCAGCTCCATCTATTTCTCGAAACCATAGGGCGTATTCAAATCTTAGAATGAAACCACTTAAGTGAACTTTTCTGGAGGTTGGATAAAACCAGCCCTTTCTGCAAAAGAACAGTGTAAACTCTCCCTTCTGGTAAACGGAGCAAGGTAGCCCGGGGGAGATTCGAACTCCCGTCTAAGGCTCCAAAGGCCTCCATCCTTGTCCACTAGACGACCGGGCTCCAGCACCCAAAATACCCACCAACAACTATAAAACAATAACACAAGAAACAAAAACCCTTAAAAAAACGGCAACAACCAAACACCCAACACAGATGAACCCAACAAAACAACAAATGAGAAAACTCAAGACACACGCCCAAAACATCAAACCCACCATACAGATAGGCAGAGAAGGCCTAACCCAAGGCCAGATAGACAGAATCAGCCACGAGCTAGCCCACCACGAACTAATCAAAATAAAGTTCAACGCCCACAAAGACCAGAAAACCCTGCTATCCCAAGAGATCACAGCCAAGACCCAGTCCACGCAGGTAGACCTCATAGGAAACACCCTGGTCCTCTACAAGCAGAGCCCACAACCGGACAAACGAAAGAACCTCATCTAACCCAGAAATTTTAAGCCGGCGCAACGTATTCCATATCGTGCATCGTTCTCTGGGATGAAGGAGATGAAGATAGACGACACCGACGTCGCAATCCTCAGAGCGTTTCAGCTAGACGCCCGCACCAGGTACACCGAGATAGCCAAACAGCGCGACGTCTCCGTGGACACGATAATCAAGCGCTTCAAGAAGTTGATACGAAAAGGCCTGGTAAAACGCACCACCGTCCTCCTGGACCCCCGCAAGTTCGGGAAAGAAGTGATAGCCAACTTCAGCATAGACACGGAGCCCACGTGCATAGACGAGGTCATAGGGTTCCTCAAAGAGCAGGACGGCGTCACGTTCGCCACCCACAGCATGGGAAGCTACGACGTCTTCGCCATAGCAATGAAGCGCAACATGAACGAGATGAACGCCCTCAAGGAGACAATCCAGAGCCACACCAAGGTAAACATCGTCCAGACCAACATATGGGTAGACCAGTTCCTCCTCTGCCCCCAGAACTTCGAGCTAGAGCCCCTGCTGGAGGCCGGAAGATGAAAGAGCTGGACCAGTACATAGCGGAGGCCCTCACAGACGACGGCCGGCTCAGCTTCAGGAAGATAGCGCGCCGAGTCGAAAAGTCCACGGACACCGTGATCAACCACTACAACCGGATGGTCGAGAGAGAAGAGATAAGGGGAAGCACCGTCGTAGTCGACGCCGGTAAAATAGGCTACGAGGGAGTCGCGGCGTTCCAGATCGACGCCACCACGAGCATGGGCGCAGACCCAAACGCCATCCTCGAAGCCCTCATCGAGATGCCCAACGTCATCGTGGCGACCAAAACCGTCGGGGAACACGACCTCCTGGCGCTGGCCGTGATCCACGACCTCACCCACTACTCACAGCTGGGAAAAGAGATCGCGGAGATACCCGGCGTCAAAAACATAAGCTCCAACGTCTGGCCCACCTCAGAAGAGATCTGCCCCATGTACTTCATAATCTAGCAGGCATCAGCTTCTACGAGCGGAGAGCACCCGGTACCCGCCCCCCCTCTCGACCACCTGGTGCCCGCCGAACCACTCGTCAAGAAAACCGGCAAGGGTCCTGCCACCCTTGTTGGACTGGACGACCACGAGCAGACTGCCGCCCGCAGCGAGGTGATCGCGGGCGCCCTTCACCAGGGGCTCCACCACCTTCCTCATCCCAGCCGAGATTGGGGGATTGGAGACGACCACGTCGAAGCTCTCCCCCTCCACGGGCGCGTAGAGGCTGCCCGTCAGAACCCTAACGTTCCCAAGCCCCATCCTCTCCACGTTCCTCGCCGCCACCATCGTCGCGCGGGGGTTAACGTCTGTCAACGTCACCTCGAGGCGCGGGCTCTCAGACGCAGCCACAAGCCCTATTACGCCGATGCCACACCCAACATCAAGAAGCCTCCCCGTACAAGGTATCGGCATCGCCTCGACCAGCATCCTCGTCCCGTTGTCCACCCTCTTGGCGCTGAAAACCCCTGAAGCCGACAAGAACCTGTACCTCCTCCCACGGAGAACCGTGTCGATCAAGCCGTACTCTAGCCGAGAATCGGGGTCCGGTGAATAGTAGTGGCCGCTCACCTTCACCACGACTTGGGGTAGATCCCCCGGGGCATGATAACCCTGACTGGCGACGCCGCGATGCCGTGGCTCTCCGCCTGGATCTTGCCGCTGCTCATCTCGGCGTTCATGAGCGCCACGGCCTCTCCTTTCATGGTCAGCACCGCTACGAGGTCGTTGACGTTGATGCCCGTGCTGTACCTGAGTATGCCAGGCACGGCGAGCTGGGCGCCGTTGCACACCGCCTCCACCGCCGAGTCCCTTATCCATATCTTCGGCACCAGCTCCAGCGCATCCTCCAGAGGCCGGATGAGGCGGCGCAGAGGCTCCTCGTCGCCCCTGTCCCTCAGGTCGATGGCGTCGGTAAGGTCGTACATGGTGCACGCCTCCTCCTCCGTGAAGGGGCCGCTCCGGGTGCGCCGGAGCTCCTGCATGTGGGCCCCCGCCCCCAGGTACTCGCCGACGTCGTAGCAGAGCTTACGTATGTAGGTGCCGCTCTCGCAGGCCACCTTGAAGAGCCAGTTCTTCCCGTCTCCCTCAAGGAAGTCTACGCCGTAGATCCACCGCGTCCGCAGCCGGCGCTTGACGCTGGACCTCAGCGGGGGCCTCTGGTAGATCTCGCCCGTGAAAACCGTCAGCGCGTCCCTGACCATCCGCTCTCTCTCCTCGCCGTGGGTCCTCATCACGCATACGTACTCCTTACCCGAGTCGAGGAGGGCCTGCACCACCTTGGTCGAGTCCTGGAGGGTCACCGGCAGGACGCCCGTCACCTTGGGGTCGAGGGTGCCCCCATGGCCCACCTTGTCCAGCTCAAGGAGCTTCTTGACCCAGGAAGCCACCTCGTGGCTGGTTGGGCCGGGCACCTTGTCGAGGATGAGAACGCCGAACCTGATGTGCTGCTGGAGGGTTCTCTGTTTCGGCGAGCAGCCGTACTCGGGGCTCGGTTCCTCCTCGGCCTTCACCCTGACCTCTCTCTGGATCTCCCAAGCCGGCCTCTTGGACATTTCACTCAGACAATACAGCGCATGTTTTAAAGGATAGCTCTATCCCCTGTAAGCAGCGTCAAACGCGGTGAACGTGCCTAGCCAACCATTAAAAACCCGTAGACGCCTTACACTGTGTTTTGCCCTTTACGAGAGAGACTGTAAGACGGCTGATGTTGGAGAAACAAGGAGTAGGCGGGTACCCGGGTCACGTCGAGAAAACAGATGTCTACGACACCGTGAATCGCCTGGGTTGCCTACAGATAGACACCATCAACGTCGTCGAGAGGGCCCACTACCTCACACTGTGGACGAGGCTCGGCCAATACGAAAAAGAGCACCTGGACGCGTTGGCGTACAGGGACAGGCTGCTCTTCGAGCACTGGGCCCACTCCGCCTGCTACATCCCGTTCAAGGACTACAGATACTACATCAAATCCATGAAGGTTAGAAGGGAGGAGATGAGGGCGAGGTTCGCCAAGAGAAGCAAGGCGGACCCCGAGCTCCTCGACAGGGTCCTCGAAAGGGTCCGGGACGAGGGCCCCCTCTCGTCCAAGGACTTCGAGGGACCCAAGAGGAAGGGCGGCTGGTGGAACTGGAAGCCCGCCAAGCTGGCGCTTGAGCTGCTTTTCGGCGCCGGGATTCTGTTGATCGACCGTAGAGAGAACTTCCAGAGATACTATGATCTAGCCGAGAACGTGCTGCCCGCTGGCGTGGACACGTCGGAGCCGGGTGAAGACGAGAGGGTGAGGTTCTTCGCGTTGAAGACCATGAGCTGCCTGGGGCTGGTGAAGCCTCAAGAGGTAAGGAAATACTATCACCCATGGTCGGTGAAGCTAGGCCGTACATCCAGGCAGCTGCAGAAACTCTTAGACCGTCTCGTCTCCGAGGGCGAGGCCGTGAAGCACAGCGTCGAGGGGGAAAAGACCCCGTACTACTGCCTCTCCCAAGACGAGGATAGACTCGAGGAGATGGACTCAGACTTCGGATTCGACGAGACGCGGCTCTTCGTCTACTTCGACAACATGATGTGGAACAGGGAGAGGATCATGGAGCTCTTCGGTTTCGAGTGCCGCCTCGAGACCTACGTACCCAAGGATCAGCGGGTATACGGTTACTATCACCTGCCGGTTCTCTACGGCGACCGCTTCGTAGCGAGGGTCGAGCCCAAGATGGACAGGGAGAACAACGTGATGAATATACGCGGCTACTGGGTGGAGGAAGGCTTCGAGCCCACGGAGCACTACGAGGATGAACTGTCTAGAGAAATAGAGATGTTCGCCCAGTTCCACGGCGCGGAAGACGTGGAGTGGAACGTCTAGGCTCTACGCGTCCTCGGGCTTGTCCATGACGCTTGTGGTGATCTTGGGCTCGCCTTTGATCCCTGAGAGAACCTCGTAGGCCAACTCCACGTTGTCGACGGGCCCCTCCAGCAGGAATATCTTGCATCCCTCGGCGCCGTCGATGCCTCCGCCGGCCACCGGTATCACGTCCACGTCGAAGAGCAGCTTCATGGCCTCCATCTCGGTTATGATCTGGCCCTGCACTACCATCATGCCGCACTTCCAGCCCATGGCCTTGTCGATTACCTTGGTGCCCATCATGGGCGCCACGCCGTCCAACGGCCCCGGTACAAGCTTCTCAAGCCCCGCCGCTATGATGAGCTGGGCTCCGTTCCTCGTCAGGTGGCCCCACGCGGTTCCTATGGTGCCTCCCCCGGAGCCGGCGAGAAGTACGCCGGCGGAGCCGAAGGGGTCGATGGCGTTGGCGCCCTTGATCATCACGTCTTCTGGGCCCATCCTCGCCAGGTACGGAACGAGCTCGGATGTGGTGCACATCTTGAGCTCCCCCTCATGGAAGACGTGGTGCTTGTACCTGCCGTCAGCCTTGGTTATGCTGACGCCATCCTTGGTCACGACGCCCGCCGTGAACATGCCTTTGTTGATCTTCTCGCCTGTGAGCTCCTCGGCCACGTAGCCCGTGGTGGTGCTAGTGGCGATGATCAGGGTCCCCTCCCGGTAGGCCTTCTGAACCGACTCCATGCACGATACTGCCTTGGCTATGAGTCTCTTCCCCTCGGCGGGGGTCAACGTCACCTGTGCCTTCATATTGTTACCTCAGTTCGTGAGCGATCTGTTGAAGGCTCCCCATAAAAAGATAGCTGGTGCGCCCCGGGCAGCGTAATACGCCTAATACCTTCACAAGTCACCGATATTATGGTCCTCCCTGCCGCGTGTTTCACAAGTTAAAGAGTTAAAGAAAGGACGTTCGAAGCCGCGGCTCTCTTTTGTACCAAAAAATAAACAGGTCTTTTGTAGCTAT
>CAYFYM010000220.1:0-4151 GCA_964347405.1 uncultured Candidatus Bathyarchaeia archaeon
TAGGGGTGTAATAAGAGGGAGAGTGAGAGAGAAGATTTGAGAGTGTGTGTGAGGGGTTTTATTTTAACCCCAGGCGTCTTCACTCAACAATGCAACCTTCATCGATTTGAACGCCTCTCAATGCGTTTCAGCAGCGAAAAACAGTTAATGTGGTGCCGCCTATGTGGAGTGAAGGTTGAAGAGTTGTTCGATCAAGAACTCATAGGCATGGTGAGGTCGAGGTTTCCGAGGGCTGAGAGGGATTTCAACGGGAGGAAGCGGGCGTTCCTGGACAACGGGACCGGGACCCTCGTGGTGGGGAGAGCCGCTGAGGAAGAGGCGAGGGCGAGGGTAGACCACAGCGCGAACGTCGGCGGGATCTTCGACGAGTCGAGGGGGGCCTACGAGGTCATACACGAGGGGCGGGCGGCGGTCGCCGACCTCCTGAACGCCCCCTCCCCCGACGACATCGTCTCAGGCGAGTCGGCGACTAGCCTGATGTTCAGCTTGGGCTACGCCATCGGGAACGGGCTCACCGGCGGTAAGAACGTCGTCGCGACCAGCTACGAGCACTACGCGAACCTGAGCCCCTGGCTCGAGCTCGAGAGGAGGGGCATCGTCGAGGAGGTGAGGCTCGCCGAGATCAAGGAGGACGGGGCGCTCGACGTGAGCCACCTCGACACCCTCGTCGACGACAAGACCTGCGTGGTCTCGGCGTCGGCGGCGTCAAACGTCCTCGGGACCAAGACCGACCTGGAGAGCGTCCGCAGGTTAGCCCGGGAGGCCGGGGCGTACTTCGTCGTCGACGCCGTCCACCACATCGCCCACGGCCCCATGGACGTCCAGGCCCTGGACTGCGACTTCCTCGTCTTCTCCGGCTACAAGTTCTACAGCCCCCACGGGAGCTTCATGTACGGGAGGAAAGAATGCCTTGAGGAGCTGAAGCCCTACAAGGTGAAGCCGGCCCCGGGTTACCCGCCGGACAGCTGGGAGTGGGGGACGAGGGATCAGGCGAAGTTCGCCGCCATCAAGGGCGCGGTCGACCACCACGCCTGGCTCGCCGAGCAGGTCGGAGACGAGTTCAAGGGGAAATTCACCGGCTACAAGGGCAGGAGGAAGACGCTGAAGGCTGCGCTTACGGCCGTGGAGGAGTACGAGAAGGGCGTCTCAAGGGCGATGCTCGACGGCGTCGGAGACGTGCCGGGGCTCAACCAGATGCCGCACGTGAAGGTCTACGGCATCACGGACCCCGGGAGGGTTGACGAGAGGGACCCGACGTTCTCCTTCGAGGTCGAAGGCGTGTCCCAGGACGAGGTCGTGAGGCGCCTCTGGGCCGACCACGCCATCGCCATCAGGGCCGAGGACTTCTACTCCAGGGTCCACGACTACTACGAGAAGCCCAGACTCATCCGAGCCAGCTTCGTCCAGTACAACACCCTGGAGGAGGCGGAGGACCTGCTCAAGGCTCTGGCGGAGATGAAGGCCTGAACCCAGCCCGAGAAAAGGCTTCTCTCCTGATGAGACCGCCGACCCCAGGCTCAGAGACCTAAACCCCCCCGGTCCCGTGCGTCTAGGCGTGGGAGCAGAGGGACGAAGCCTGATCCTTAACGGCCACATCGACACCGTCTCCCCAGGAGACGAGGCCAACTGAAGCCATCCTCCACCTTAGAAACGAAATTTGAGGGACGCATCTTCGGGAGAGGCGTCTCCGACATGAAGGCGGTCTTTAAGAAGCTGGCTGAGAGTTAGTGCACCATGGAGGAACTTAGGCGGAGGCTCTTGACTGCTTCGGAGCTTCTCTCGTCAAGTACAGAGGAGTGGGCTCAGGAAGCGGGCAGAGCCTTCGCTCAGATCCATAGACTTCTTGATAGACCCATTGAGGACATGGCTTTCGAGCTGGTGGGAGCGGTGCAGAGCCTCGCCACCGTGAAGGCGAGGCTGGACTCTGCCTCGCCGGAAGCCTCCGAGACCTTGGAAGAGCTATGCGAGTGGACGATGAAAGCCTTCACGGACGCTGCTCGTATAGTTGAGACGCAGGTCATGGAGCTCAAGCCCTTGGGCGTCAACGGATATGTACTCGACATCGGGGGCGGGGGCGAGGGCGTCATCGGCCGGCTAATGGGAAGCAGAGTAGTTGCCATCGACAGGTCCCGAGTCGAGCTTGAGGAGACCACGAACGAAGCCCTGAAGGTGGTCATGGATGCGACTGACCTCAAGTTCCTCGACGAGAGCTTCGACGCCGTAACCAGCTTCTACACTATGATGTACATGGACGAAGAGACCCACAGGAAGGCGCTGCGGGAGGCCTATAGGGTGCTGAAGAAAGGCGGAGCCCTCCACGTCTGGGACGTTGCCATGGATCTAGACACAGCCGGCAAGGCCTTCATACTCGTGTCCGTCGAGGCCAGGCTACCCTGTGAGACCGTTAAAACCAGTTACGGCCATAGAAACGACAAGCTGCTTACCATCGAGTCACTGTCCGCGCTAGGCGATGAAGCAGGGTTCACCTTGGCCGAGTCCAGGAGGCTGCAGGACTCCTTCTACCTGGCGCTCATGAAGACCTAGCCTTCGTCCACCCTCTTCGGGGCCCCGATAGAGTATTCATCGATTCATCTCTCCCCTGCTTCGAGGTGAGCCCATTTTCACATGCCTCCCTCCGCGCCTCAAGTGAGCATGGTTTAAAGGTAAAGGCTCGTCTAGCCCCAACGGTTCGCATGCGAGAAGAGTCGCTTCTAGAGTGGGTGCGCAGAAACCGGAGAAACGATCTGAGGGTCAGGGAGGACCGGGTCTTCCCTAGTCCGCATCCTCGGAAACAGCCACGGCCTCAACAGTAACGGCGTCGTGGTCGGGGAGCAAGTCCTCCACGTTTCTCACGGCGTCGAACAGGAACCCTCCAAGGCCGCCGGCGGCGCCGACGAGGCCCGCGAGCACGAAGATGAGGGCCATGCCGGAGCCGGGCCCCGTCCCCACGAGCCACCCGAAGACGGGGGCAAGGCTGCCCCCAGACGCCATGGCGGGCTCCATCACCCTGTCGGCGAGGGGCCCCGCCACGAAAAGGGCCACCGGCTGAGAGGCCTGGGCGATGAGGGCCCTGGTGGAGAACACTCTGCCCTGGAGCTCGGGCGGGACCTTGCTCTGCCAGATGGCCTGGCTGCAGCCGTTGGTTATGGGGTTAACGAACAGGAACAGGAACGCGGCGGCCACCCATACGGGGGCGCCCCGGCCGAGACCCATGGGCACGGTGCTCAACAGGGAGCTGGAAGCCAGGCCCAGAAGCAATCCATAGACCTTCCGCTTGGGGCCTCCCCAGGCGCTCATCAATAGGCCGCCGACTACGCCGCCGACGCCGAACGCCGACTGCACGGTCCCCAGGACCAGGCTGTCGTTCCCTGTCCTGCTGAGTATCATGGGGGCGAGGAGGGCGAAGCTGAGGCTTCCGGTGAAGTTAGCTATGAAGAATATGCTCTGTAGCCCTAGGAGGCTGGGCCGCGCCAAGATGTAACGGAACCCGAACAAGGAGTCCTCGAGGAGGCTCGGCATCTCCTTCGCCTCCGCTACGCTTTTGGGCTGGGGTATGTGGATCACCGCGAGCGCAGCCACGGCGGCCACGAAGCTCAGGGCGTCGAACGTCATTATGCCGCCCAGGCCGGCTACGGGGAGAAGGACCCCGGCCGCCACCGGCGCGAAGATGGCTGAGGCGCTGTTGGCGAGGCTCATCATGCCGTTGGCCCTTGCGTACTGCTCCTTGTCGAGCATCAGGGTGATGGCGGCCGAGAAAGCCGGGAACTGGAAGGCCTGGAAGGCCCCCGAGAACGCCGAGGTGACGTACAGGTGCCATACCTCTAGCCTACCCGAGGCGAATAGCGCCAGCACCGCCAGCGTAGACAAGCCCGATGCGATGTCGCTCAGCATGGTGACGAGCTTCCTGTTCCACCTGTCCACCAAGGCGCCCGCGAAGGGGCTCGCCAGTATATAGGGCAGCGTGAACGAGAACCCCACCAAAGCCAGAGCCGTGGCCTCGCCTGTCTTCTCCCAGGCCCAGATGGTGAGGGCGAACTGGGTCATCCCTGTGCCGAGGAACGACACGAGTTGACCGAACCAGACGACTGTAAACCCGCGCATGCCAGAAAGCCGCCTAGAACCCATCGCCATCACCATCAAGCCCTCTAATT
>CAYFYM010000221.1:0-2887 GCA_964347405.1 uncultured Candidatus Bathyarchaeia archaeon
AACTTGGGCACCAAACCGTTGAGGCACCTGCAGAACGTGGTTTTGCCGCAGCCGCTGGGGCCCGTTAGAAGTATGAACTCCCCGGGCTGCACCGTGAGGGAGACGTCGGTGAGGACGGGTTTCTCAGAGTGGGGGTAGGTGTACTTCAGGTCTTTAACTTCGATCAGTCCCAACTCTGCGGCCCTCACGAAACCGGGTTTCTGTATTGAACGCAGCCCAAGATATAATAGTTTAACCTATAATACTTTGCTGGGGGCCTCGAGCCTGTTAAGCTCATCCTTGAGTAGCTTCTTTACTTGATCCATGAACTCCTCAACTGTACCTTCACCATTGTACCCGGCTGCGGTGGGATGGCCGCTCCCTGACCCGCCGAACCGTGAGGCAATCTCACCCACCATCTCACCTAGGTGGATTCCGGTGAGCAGGTGAAACCGGTTCTTGGACCTGAAGCTGGCCCTCAGCACTCCCTTGTCTTCCCCCGCGACGGCGGCTACGTCCGCCCCCAAATACAGGAGGGCTCTTGCCCCTGAAGACTGATAGGAGCCCAGGTGACTAAGAGCTATCACCCAGTCCCCCATGATCTCTACGTCTGCCCGCTGTCCTGCTCGTAGCCTAGCTATCTTTTCAGATTTCCTAGCTGGGATGCTTAACAGATCCTTGATCCTTGAGATGTCTCCCACTTTTTCGAGGAGAGTCGAGATAATCTGGAACGTCTTAGATCCGCCCATCGAGAAATGCCTGGTGTCGTACGCGATCCCGGCGAGCAGTGCCATCGACGTGGCCTCTGAGGGCGTCACGTCGTGGTGAACGTATAGCTTGTAGACGATCTCAGACGCTGAGGAGGCTTCAGGGTCCACGATGTATAGGTTTGATAGTTCGTACATCTCGCTGTCCGGTAGATGATGGTCTATGAAAACGATCCCAGCGTCAGTCTCCTTTAACGGTCTCTCCCATTCGCCAAGCTGGTTTAGGCTTCCCGTGTCGACGACCACGTACGTATTGGCTTCTTGGAACGTTGTCTCAAGTAATACTATCCCTAAATTCGACGCTATGCTTCTTGAGAGAATGCTGGCGTCGTCAGGGATCACGATGATCGGCTCCAAGCCTGTCAAGACTCGTACGAGCTCCTTCACGCCTTGGGCTGCCCCCAGCGCGTCTGGATCAGCGTTATGATGGCATAGAACGATGACTCTGCCTTTGATGACGCCGCTGAACCCGTCCATTTCTGGCTGCAAAACTGACACCGTCGTCTAGGACATGTTACTTGTTGGGTGTAGGGGGTTAAGGGTTGTGTGTTAAGATGGGGTGATCCCGAGCTCCTTCTGGAGGGTTTCTTGCAGGGTCGTCATCTTCTCCTGAGTCTTGTCCTCCTGTTTCTTGAGGACCTTGGCCCTCATCTCTAGGAACTCTCTTCGTTCCTCGAGCTCTTTCACCACTGTCTCTTTGTCTTTCTCAAGGAGGACCGCTCCGACGCTCTTGAATACCTTCGAGTCTCCTCTGACCTTTTCCAGTGCCTCAAGCGCCTTGTCTGACTCGACCATCTCCATCTCTATCCTCTGTTTCTGGAGGAGGAGCTGCTGCATCGTGTTCTGAAGCTGTTGTAGTCGCTGTAGACGCTCCTGAACCTGGGGTGGAAGCTGAGCTATTCCAGACATGTATACCGCAGATAAAACAATGTATCCACGCTTTATACTTATCTAAAAAATTGGGGATATGAGGGGTTCAGCGAGTGCGGGTCCATTCTCTGCCAAGCGTCTCGCGGGCGATGACGATCTTCTGTATGTTCTGCGCGCCCTCCGCGCCGATGCAGTAGCTCATCACGCCCCTAAGACCCATCTCTAGGGGGCATTCCTTGGTATAGCCGTAGGCGCCGAACCAGTACATGACGCGTCTGAAAGTGTCTAGGGCGTGGTGAGGCGCGAGGTACTTGCACATGGAAAGGTATTTCGAGCACTCCAGAGCCGTGAACGTGCCGTGCTGGTACTTCTGGTCCAGCATCCAGGCCGTCTTGTAGATCAGCTGCCTTATCGCCTCGCTGTGAGCGGCCATGTCCGCCAAGTCGAACTGTATCCCTTGGTACATAGCTATTGGCTGGCCGAATGCCTCCCTTTCCTTGATGTAGTCCATACCTATCTCGAGGCCTCTCTGGGCTGCGCCTACGCAGCTGGCTGACACGAGGAGGCGAGCCGCGTCGAAGCCTTCCATCGTTAGGTAGAAGCCCCGGTTGGTCTCCCCGAGCTGGTACTCTTTCGGGACCTTGACGTCTGTCATCTTGAACCCGCCTGTGCTTATTGCCATCCGCCCCATGTTGTCGAAGCGTTTGGTGATCTCGACGCCCTCATCGTTGATAGGGAGGAAGAACGCCGTCATGCCTCGGTGTCCCTTAGACCTGTTGCTGTACCCTGTAACGAAGTAGCCTCCGTCCATCTCCGCCGCTTCGGCGGTGCCGCTTATATATGTCTTCTCGCCGTTCACGACCCAGCCGTCGCCGTCTGGTTTAAGCTCCGTCTTAAACCCGGCGACGTCGCTGCCTCCTCCAGGCTCGGTGACACCGATGCCTACGAAGCCCTCGCCTCGCGCCGCCCTTTTCACGTAGCCCTCCTTTACCGTATCTGAAGCGAGCCTGTTGACCACGTAGCCCCAGCTAGCCTGAACAAGGTAGAACACCGCTGAAGCGACGGATATGTCGGCGTACCCCATCTCCTCAGCAGCAATGGTCGCGGTGACCCAGTCGGCGCCTGAGCCGCCGTCCTCCTCGGGTATGGTTAACAGCAGGAGACCCATGTCCCCCATGCCCTTTATGAGGCTCTTGGGCAGCTCGTGATTCGTGTCGTTCTCCCTGACTTGTTCCAGGCTAAGGTTCTTCGACAGCCACTCTCTGATCGCC
>CAYFYM010000222.1:0-3978 GCA_964347405.1 uncultured Candidatus Bathyarchaeia archaeon
GCTCTCCGAGATGGTCTTCAGCGAGCCGGGGTAGCCCCCGCCCCCTCTGAGTAAGGCTTTTATCCTGTCCGCTTGGTGTATTTGTGCATGCCGCCGTAGCTCAGCCTGGGAGAGCGCCCGGCTGAAGACCGGGGTGCCGAGTGTTCAAATCACTCCGGCGGCACCACCAAAACCCTCTTTTCAGGGACACACGGACAAGCTCACGCTCTCTTTACCGGTGTCAAGCCTCAGAGAAATATCGAACCTTTTACTTCCCGTATAAAGAAAACCTGTATTATTAACAGAAACGTTTCAGTAACAACATGAATTAGTAAAGATCTACTCTGTATTAATCTATGAAAAAATTTAACAGAATCGCACTCATATTTTTAATCGCAACAGTACTCACGACATCGATTCCACCGGCACAGGCCCAAGAGTACATACAGCTATGCCTAGTCATAGACGGATCTGGGAGCATCTCTGCAGGGAATTGGATAGTCATAGTAAATGGGATCGCTGACGCCGTAGAAAACAACCTCCCTCACGATGGCACCGTCGAGCTCTCAGTTGTACAGTTCGCCTCAATAGCACAGGTAGAGGTTGCACCCATCATCTTAACCGCCGCTAACTACCAGACAGTAGCCAACAATATCAGAGCCATAACACAGCTAGGAACAACAACCGCCACGGCTCACGGAATCGCGCTTGGATGGAGCACAATGGCGGCATCACCCAACTTTACCACCTTTGACAAACAAATCATCAACCTAGCCACGGATGGTGAACCAAACGTACGAAACAATGAAGCTACCACTGACCTGGACGGTGATCTAGACGTCGACGAGTACGACGACATCATAGCCACGGTAAACAACGCAGAGCTGGCCGGCTTAGACGAACTCGACGTGGAAGGCATCAACATCACTGACCCCCTGATAATCTGGTTCCGAGACTACTGCGTAAGACCTCAGCCCGGCACAATAGCCCCACCGTTCGATCCCGGCTGGATACAGGCAGTAGCCACCGCAGAAGAGTTCGCCGAAGCAATAGCCGAAAAGTTCGAGCTGTTGAACGGTGAACCAGTCGGCGGAGAGCTTGTCCCCATCTCCAAACTAAGACTGGTAGCGCCCTACGCAGTACTGGCGCTGACGTTAACCGCCGGAGTAATCGGGGGCATCAAGAAAACCGGGTCCTCCACCCTTTTTTAATAACATAGGCGGCGCCACCCAGCAATCAAGCCCCAGGCACCCGCCATTCTGAAGACATAATACCTCCCTCGACACCTGTTTAACCATGGCAGGAATTCTCCTTAGACGCTCCAAGAAATCGGGGCTGCCCCCGGGCACCCCCGTCTACGTGGGGGAGGAGGAGCCCCAGCCGGCGCGGATCACCGTCATGTCCTACGGCGAGAAAGGCTACACGGAGAGGACCGTGGAGAAGCCGTCAGAGATAATCGAAGACCTCCGCAGCCCCGACGTCACCTGGGTAAACGTGGACGGCCTGGACGCAGAGGACATCGTCGAGATAGGCACGAGCATGGGGTTCCACCCCCTCATACAGGAGGACATAGTCAACACCATGCAGCGCCCCAAGGTCGAGGAGTACATGGACCACGTCTTCTTCGTACTCAAGATGATCACCTACAACGAGGAGATCGGGGACGTGGAGATAGAGCAGGTCAGCGTCATCCTCGGGGACCGCTACATCGTCTCGTTCCAGGAGCACACCGGGGACTGCTTCGAGGCCATCAGGCAGAGGATAAGGGAAGGCAAAGGCATCGTCAGACGGATGGGAGCAGACTACCTCGCGTACACCCTCATCGACACCGTCGTCGACGGCTACTTCACCGCCTTGGAGAAGATCGGCGACAGGGTCGAGGACATAGAGGACGAGCTCGTCGTGGACCCCCGCATAGAGACCCTCCACGACATATACGAAATGAAACGCAAGATGATAGCCATACGGAAGAGCGTCTGGCCCCTGAGGGAGGTCATCAACCGCCTGGACAAGCTGAGAGGCAGGATGTTCAGCGAGAACACGGGCATATACATCCGGGACGTCTACGACCACACCATACAGGTCATAGACGCAGTCGAGACCTACAGGGACCTCCTGTCCGGGATGCTTGACATCTACCTCAGCAGCATAAGCAACAAGATGAACCAGATAATGCAGGTCCTCACCATAATAGGAACCATATTCATACCGCTGACCTTCCTCGCGGGAGTCTACGGCATGAACTTCCAGTACATGCCCGAGCTCGGGTGGAGAAACGCCTACCCGGCGCTGTGGCTCATAATGATCTCCATAACCGCTGTGAGGATCGTGTTCTTCAGGAGGAGAAAATGGCTGTAGACACGAGGGACGCACCGCATAACAGGGAAAGCCGTCCCAAACACGGGTTCAACGTTTACACAAACATGATCCAAAACCACTATAAGCGTTCGTTCTAAACCTCAACACGGGTATGGAAATGCCTGAGAAGATAAAGAAAGAGCTGGACGAGTGGGAGGAGAAGACCCGGAACGTCATAAAGAAGGTCAAGAAGACGCCCAAGAAGGTGTCCAAGGAGCTCAGGGAGGAGGCCAGGGGCCTCTCCAAGGCCGGTAAGAACCTCGTCAAGAAGATCGACAGACGCATGGACGCGGTAGGGGAAAGCTCCAAGAAGACGCTGAAGCAGCTGAGGGAGAGGGCTGGGAAAGCCTACCAGGCCATGCGAAAGGGCTGGCAGGAAGCGACCGAGGAAGCACTGGAGCCCCTAGAGTAACAACAACCATTTTTTTATGTATTCGATGTAGTGATCTACATTTTAACAAGACAGCCACTTCTCGAACTAAACAATGTTCCGCCTGAGGACTCGGGACCAAAAGAGAAAAATGGTGTCGTTAAAGCGTAAAGCGTGCATACAGGGTAAGCCCTAAGATGAATGTCAGCTTCTTCGCCGAGTTCCCATGGGAAGACCTAGGAAAACTGTCGCTGATAGACTTCCCCGTCAAAGTGTACCTGGCGGCGACCTCGCTGGACGAGTACAGGGAACTAGAGTCACGCGCGCGGGAGATCAACCCACAGGCAGAGACGGCGTACTGGCCCATACTGGAGAAGTCTTACTGGGTTTCACCGTTCTCCGACAACAGGGAGCTCGACCGGCTTCACCTGGATCTAAGCCACAACGAGGAGATGCTCGAGGTACTGCTCGACCTGGAGCTGCCCAAGTTCTGGATACGCTACGTCGTCTACCACCTTCCACGGGTGCTGGCCAACGCCTTCGAGTACCATCTCAGGATAACCAAGCCCAGGATAAGGAAGATGTTCAAGATGCAGGACCGCTACAACATCAGGATCACCACCACGTCCTACCCCGTCATGTCAAAATACCACCTGGTGAACTATCTCACGTTCAAGCTACTAGGTTTCATGGGCGTACACTTCAACCCCAAGGCGTTTAACCACAGGGTGATCTTCATGTGCTACTCCAGCATCCGCGGAGACCTGCTGAGGAAGACGCTGAACAACATCAGTGCCAGGAAGCCGACTGTACGCGATAACTATCAAGTCGGTCTGGGGCTGCTGGATTACGGCATGCTTTCCAGGACCGGCTTCATACAGAAGCTGCAGAGGGTAGGACTGCTGAAGAGCTTCAGTTTGCTGACCCCAGAGAAGCTTGACAGGGATCTGTCTATGGTGGAAGAGCATGGTGTGAGGTATGTGACGATATACGATCTCGGTGGACTGAGTGAAGAATTCGTAGAGGTAATCGAAAAATACGTCTCACGAGAAGAGGCATTGCACGTCCGTGCTTGAATGATGCTTGCCCGAATCGAGTATTGACGTTAACCGTCGGAGTAATCGGGGGCATCAAGAAAACGGATCCTCCCATCTTTTTTAACAATAAAGAACGGCGGCGCCACCCAACCCCCAGGCACCCGCATTCTGAAGACATAGTACCTCCATCTGACACCGTTTAACCATGGCAGGAATTCTCTTAGACGCTCCAAA
>CAYFYM010000223.1:0-6949 GCA_964347405.1 uncultured Candidatus Bathyarchaeia archaeon
CCGAGGCGATCAAGAAACTCAAGGCATACGGACTAAAGCTAGCGGTTCTCACCAGGAGCCACCACGGCTACGCGGAGGAGGCGCTCAAGAAGACCAGCATGCATCGATGCTTCGACCTCATACTGGGGAGAGGAAAGACACCTCAACCCAAGCCCTACCGGGAAGCCATAGAGTACACGGTCAAGCAACTGGGCCTCACAGTCGACGATGTTGTCATGGTAGGAGACCACCAGATCGACTACGACTCCGCTAAGAACAGCCGATGCATGTTCATAGGCGTCGCCACCGGTCGCCGCGGCCTAAAGAGCTGGGAGGACGAGACCCCGCCCCCCGTGCTGCTGGACAGCGTAGCAGATCTACCGGCGTACCTCGATGTAAACCCCTAGAAAAAAGATAGTTTTTTATCCCTACCCTTAATCCTATACAACAAATCCTCACAAAGTAATTGCGTGGAGGAGATAACATGAGTATCAAAGACGAGTACATGAGAAAGATGGAGCAGGCCATGTCAATACTTAACATGATCGCGGACGATAACACCACGCCGAGGAACATCAGGCGGACGGCGAAACAGGCGGCCGACATGCTCCTCGACGAGAACCTCAGCGTAGCCGCCAGGGCGGCCAACTCCATAGCCATACTGGAGGACATAAGCCAGGACCCCAACATGCCCATGTACAGCCGCACCAGAATCTGGAACGCCATAAGCGTCCTTGAGGGGATAAGGGACTAATTAGAGACGCCTTTTAACCAACCATTCTTTATGTATTGACAAGGTGAAACCAGTGGAAAGAAGGTTCAGATTCGACGGCCCCCGGTTCGAGGGCATCGGAGTAATAGCGCTAGTAATCATAGTGATAGCGGGAGGCCTGCTGTTCTTCGGCGTAGGCCGCATAGGCGTCGGCTACGTCGCCGTCATAGTGGACCCGGTGTTCGGGTCCACCAACGTCGTCGGCACAGGGAACAACGCCCAGTACTTCATAAAGGCGCCGTGGGCCAGCGTCTACCAGATATACGTGGCAACGGACAGCGTTCACATGTGGAGCGACGTCACAGAGGTGGGGGACTTCCCCGCGGTTGAGAGCCTAACGAAGGACGGCCTCAAGGTGGACGTCGACGTGACGGTGCGCTGGAGGATCGACCCCAGCGGAGCCGCCAACCTGTTCAGAAGGTACCCGAGCCTAGACTGGAGGCAGAGAGCCGTAATACCCATAATACGCGAGACCATCAGGAACCTCCTCGTGGACTACACGGCCATACAGACCATAGAGCAGCGAGCCAACATAGGGGTGGTGTTGAGAGCCCAGCTGGAGGAGTCTTTCAGCCAGGAGCCCAGCATCGGCGAAGCGATAATTCTGGACGCCGTCAACATCAGGAAGATAGCGTTGCCCGTCAACTTCGTCGACGCCATAGAGAAGAAGCTCGCCGCGGAGCAGCTTTCCATAGCCGCCGAGTTCAACAAGACCCGGCTCCTCGTCATCGCGGACGCCAGAGCCCAGTCAGCAATCAAGGAGGCAGAAGGCGTAGCCCAGTCCAGGCTAATAGTCGCCAACGCCACCAGAGAGGCGTTGATGGCGATAGCCGAGACGGACCCCGGAATAGACCTAGACGAGCTAACACGGCTGTACCTCTACTTGGAGACGCTGAGCGACATAGCGGAGACGGGGAAGAGCCAGTTCATCGTGGTGCCCGAAGACACGCAGCTCATCATCCCCACAGGATGACCTTTTTTATACCCCAAAACCCATGAATATGTGGGTGGGTTCTTGGAGACTGAGACGGTCTCGGCGCCGTGGATACTGAGGATCTCCTGGGAGGAGCTAACGACGCTCATGGTATGCCTATTCCTAGACATACTCGAGTTCATGGCGCCGATGCTGCTGGCACCTGTGCTCGGGGACACGCTGGACCTGGCAGGTTTCCTGTTCTGCGCCTTCTACTTCAACGTCGTCGGAGCCATATCGCTGCTGGAGCTCGTGCCCGGGCTCGACGTCGTGCCCTTCTTCTCGCTCACCTGGCTCACGTGGTACCTCCTCAGGAGACGGAAGCTTCGGCAGAGGGCGGAGGAGCAGCTCGGCGAGTGGCTGTAAAGATGAACCCTTTTTCCATAACTGATAGATAACCACCGCCACATAGGACGGTGATGAGCTACAAGACACGGATCTACCCGGAGATATGGCTCGCCGCCATAACGGCGGTGGTGTTCTTCCCCATGATGTACATGCTCAACCAGCAGAGAAACTTCGACCTATGGCGCTTCAGCCTCCTCTTCACGCTGATAATCGCCGTGATCTACTTCTACGCCGTCTGGGAGATAAAGAAGTCCTTCAAACTCAAGGAGGAAAAGTAGCCACACGAGAAAACCTTATGCAGATGGGAAACCGATAGAACCCAACTGAGCCAAATTGAGAGTTCTCTTCAACACCATAAGGTCCGCGGACCTGGTCAACCTCAACGTCGTGCACTACCTCGAGCAGGAGGTGGCGAAGCTGGCCGACTGCCAGTGGAGCGGCGTAGGCTGGGAGAGCCACGTCCCCGGCGAGACCATCGACGAGACGGTGAAGCGGCTGTACGGGAACGACCCGCCGGACTTCATAGTGAACAGCAGCGCCCGCCACGAAGAGAACAGGCGGGTGGCCGGGGAGAAGACGGACGAGACACCCAGGACCGTGATGACGGTGAACGACATGCACGTCGGCCCCGAGGAGATCGTGAGCACGGCCAACAGGGGGTTCGACGGGGTGCTCATGAGGTACCTGTACTCCCCGTACAGGAAGACCCCGCTGCTGTTCAACCTGGCGCTCTACACACGGTTCGACCCGACCTACTACCTCGACAACCTAGAGATTGCTAAACAGCACTTCCCTTGGTTCACGGACAGCCGCATATACAGGCCCGTCGAGGAGAAGGAGCTGGACGTGGTCTTCCTCGGCGCCTACAGGAGGCGCATATACCCCCTCAGACACAGGATCTACAAGGAGCTTCCTCGCCTCTCCGAGAGGAAAGGCTGGAGATGCATGGTCAGGGGCCGTCCGCCGGGTAAGACCCCCCTCAGGGACGTTCATGAGCTTGAGAGGCAGGGCTACGTCGTGGGCCCTAAGTACGCCGAGACCGTCGCCAAGGCCAAGATCTTCGTCTTCGGCACCAGCATCTTCCGGTACCCGGTATCCAAGTTCTTCGAGATAATGGGCAGCGGCACCCTCGTCATGGCGGACAAGCCGCAGACAGCCGACGAGCTACACTTCAAAGCTGGTGAAAACTACGTCGAGATAAACCAGGACGACTGGAAGGAAAAGCTCGAGTACTACCTGGAGGACGACACGGAGATAGAGCGCATCGCCCACAACGGCTACGAGACCGTCATGAAGCACCATACGTCGGAGACGCGGGCCAGGCAGCTGGTGGACTTCCTCAGGAAGCTTGAAGGCTAGGCAGCCATACATTATTTTAAAGACAGCCACGCTGTATGTGAGAAACGAGGCGGAAGGATGAACGTCGTTCTATTAATACTGGACGCCCTGAGGCTCGACCACGTTAACCCCGAGGTCACGCCCAACCTGATGGGGCTCGCCGATCGGGGGGTCTTCTTCAGCAACTCCAAGGCTTGCAACACCTCCACGCTGCACAGCATGCCGTGCATCCTGGGAGCGGACACGTCCTACGACCCGGAGTCGAACATAGCGACGGTGCTGAACATGCACGGCGTCCACACCACCGTCATCCACTCGAACCCCATGGTGAACAACTTCCACCCGGGGTTCGCCGAGACCATCGACCTCAAATCCAACAAGCTAAGGATGGGTAAGAGCTGGAGGAAGAGGCTGAGGAGAAACCTGCCGCCCAGCGTCATAGCTGGAATGAAGAGGCTCCGCGCCAACGTGTACAGCGAGGAGAGGTACCTGCCATACTCGCGGGCGGGCGAGGTCCTAGAGTACAGCCTAGAGTGGATGGATGGGCACGAATACTACTTCCTTTGGGTCCACCTCATGGAGCCACACATCCCCTATTATCCATCGGAGACCAACCTAGACTTAAGCCGCGGCGAGATGCGGGCGCTGAACGACAAGCTCATAGAAGCGGTGCACGGCAACTACACTCCCACCGAGGAGGAGATAGAGCAGGCTAAGACGCTGTACAGGGAGGAGGTGACGGAGATGGACCGGGACCTCGGCGTCTTCTTCGACAGGTTCAGCCCCGATGACCTGCTGGTTGTAACCTCTGACCACGGCGAGGAGTTCGGCGAGCACGGCCAGTTCTCCCATCACACTGACAAGTTCGTACCTGTCCTCGTCGACGTGCCCCTGATCTTCTACGGTGACGGGGCGAAGAAGGGCGCTGTAATCGAGGACGAGGTTAAGAGCCTGTCCATAGCCCCCACCATCCTCGAGTCCCTGGGGATAAGCGACACCGTCGGAACCGGGTCCTCTATATGGCGCCTAGTCAGAAGTGAATGACGATGAGGGCCCTCATCCTCGCCTACGACGGGCTCGACCACGACCTCGTTGAGAAGCTGAGCCTCCGAAACGTGCTGCAGAGGGAGCACGGCATGGTCGACGTGCCCATCGTGGGGGGGATAGACGACCCGTCGACGCCCATAGTCTGGACGAGCTTCATTACAGGTGAGCCGCCGGGGGTCCACGGCGTGGACATGCCCCAGATGTGGGGCAGCCGGCTCGACGGGCTACGCAGCTATGTGAGAAGACACAAGGGCATCCACGGCGTCCTCAAGCGGTTCAAGGTTGGCTGCAGGGTGAGAGAGGCCATGGACGTGAGGCCGAACTTCCCCGGCAGAGAGGACATAAAGGTGGACACGCTGTTCGAGGCCGTAAAGCCCAGCGTGGCGTTGGGCGTCCCCGTCTACAACAAGAACCTGGAGGAGATGTACCCCATAGGCGACGTGCTTCGGGCGCGCCAGGACCCTGACTACCTCCCAGTCTTCGAGGAGAGGGTCCGCCGGATATTCGCGGAGGAGGTGGAGCGCCTCTTCGACGCCCTTGAGGGTGAGTGGAGGCTGCTGATGACGCACTTCCACGTCACCGACCTGTATGGCCACGCGTTCTGGGGCACCGAGAAGCTGGCCACGCTGTACGAGGAGATGGACCTACTCACAAAGAGGGTGAAGTCGAGGCTCAGGGAGGACGACCTGGTGCTCATCATATCGGACCACGGCATGAGCAGGCTAGGACACACAAAGAAGGGCTTCTACAGCCTCAACGTGAGGATTGGGCTCGAGGAGCCCGCCATAGAGGACTTTTTCAAGATAGTGACGGGGCTCCTCGCGGAGAACTAGGTGAGCCTCCTCTCGTGGAGCCGCTCCAGGGTCTCCCACATCGCGTATTTCCGGGCGAACTCGTAGTACTCGGATGGGAACGGCTTCTCCAGCCTGCCGAGGGCCGTCATCAGGTGGGCTAGGAACATCGACGTGCCCCCAAGCACCCACGGCCTATCCGAGAGGTACACCAACGCCACGAGGAACGTGTGCCACGTGGGGAAGCCCATGTAGTACCTGGACCTGCCTGATAGTATCCACCTGTCGAGGCTGCCTCTCCGCCACGTCCTGAGCTGGGTGTATTTTATATCCGGGAACGACTCAACGACCCAGCCGTGCCTCTTGGCCTGGAGCAGAGCGAGGGTGTCGAAGGCGTTGCACGGCACGAAGCGTCCGATGCTTTCCCAGCAGGCGCGCCTGTATATCTTGGCGCCGTCTGACGCTCTGCCACGCCAGACTTTCTCGTCGTACGGGGTGCCGCTGGTGACTCCCAGCCGGGGGTTCTCCTTGAACCTGCGATGCAGCCTGCTGAAGTAGTCAGGGGGGAGCACGCTGTCCGCGTCGACCTTGAGGAGGTAGTCCCAGCCGGGCACGAGCTCGGTGGCCTTCCTGACCCCGGAGTTCAGCGCCCACGCCAGGTTCACGCCGCGTGTCGGGTGACGTGGATTATCGAGGCTCAGAACCGTTGCCTCTAGGTACTCTGACAGGATCTCGGTGGTTCTGTCCACCGAGCCGTCGTCGACGACAACGTATGCCTCTGGGGCCGGTCTCTGGCCTAGCACGCCCTCAACGGTTCTGCTGATGAACTTTTCTTCGTTTCTGCCGCTCGTAAGCGCCACGTACCTCAAGGGCCCCGGGTCTCCAGCACTGGAATACCAATAGTAGACGATGGATTTTTATATGATTTGATAAAACACAGTGGCTTGGTTGTGTCTGATTTCTCTTTAAGATGTTTTATTAATATGGAATGCTTCTCTAGTTAAAACGGGTGTGACGGTTTTGTGTGGAATATTCGGCTGCATAATCAGGGATGGACAGGCAGTTAAACTGATAACAGACGGGTTGAAGCGCCTAGAGTATAGAGGATACGACTCCATAGGCGTTGCCACAGTCGTGGAAGGCGAGCTCCACGTGCGTAAAGACAGGGGCAAGCTGGAGGAGGTCGTCGAGGGGCAGCGGATAAACGAGATGATGGGCTCCATCGGGATGGGGCACACAAGGTGGGCTACCCACGGCGCCCCCAGCATGGAAAACGCCCACCCCCACACAGACGGCTCCGGGAACATAGCTCTGATACATAACGGCGTCATCGAGAACTACATGGAGCTGAAGGAAGAGCTCATCGAGAAGGGCCACATATTCGTCTCACGCACTGACACCGAAGTGATCCCCCACCTCATAGAGGAGGAGCTAAAATCCAACATAGGGATGAAGGGGGCAATCCTTCGGGTTCTAAGGCGGCTCAAGGGCTCCTACGCCGTTGTCGTGTTGTCGACACACGAGCCCGACAAGATATACTGCGCCCGCCACGAGAGCCCCCTGGTCATAGGGGTCTCGGATAACGGCATGTACTGCGCCTCCGACGTCCCCGCGATGCTGCCCTACACGAACCAAGTCGCATACCTTCGGAACGGAGAGATGGCTACGCTGTCTCTGGATGGCTACGAGATCGTTAAGGTC
>CAYFYM010000224.1:0-2905 GCA_964347405.1 uncultured Candidatus Bathyarchaeia archaeon
CGAAGCGTTCGTCACCCGACGTGCATCCGCAGCTCCCAGACGGGGAAGAGACTTATAGGCGGCCCCACAAAAACTCCAACATAGGGTTCAGGGTCGAAGACGTACAGGAGGTGTATGAGGGCCTCAGAGACGAGATAAGGTTCGACGGTCCACCTGTGAGCAGCGCGATGCGGGGAGACATGAAGATGCTCTTTTTTCAAGGACACAAACGGCGTTGAGCTCCACTTCATCCAGGAATAGTCGTCGATGAGGGCGCACGCTTATTCATTAAACAGTTCCAATAGGAAAAAGGGAGCTTACCGGTTCAGATTTCTAGAGGGTTCTTCTCTGCGTCGAACTGCGTCTTCCCGTAGGGGTACAAGGCCACCGACGCCTCATCGCCGTGGATCTCTTTTAGCCGGTTCAGCACCTCACCCCAGTCCGTCAGCCACTCTACCCTTTCATCGTAGGCCAGCATCTGCCTCCTGGACAGCCGGTCCGTGTAGACCAGGATGCGCCCCGCCTGCTTCACTGGCCAACGCCTGCTTGGGTAGCCGCAGATCCGCCGCCAGGGGGCGCCCATCTGCTCAGCCCTGTAGTGCAGGAGCGCTCTGCCTGCGGTGAAGCGGTGGACGGCGATGGCGGTGCCCCCCTCTTGGAGGGACGTCTGAGCTCCCCACCAGTCGATGTCCTGGTCGGCCTGGGGGTAGGCGTTCACGACAACGACGTCGGACTCTGGGGCCGGCCTTGAGGCGTGGGCCTCGTGGCAGGACTTTACGGCCTTCCTCCACGCGTCGTCCACGTGGCCCGCAGCCAGGTCGATGAGCTCCCTGTGATGGTTGTAGACGCAGTTGACGGAGACGTTGAGGGCGGCCATCCTCGCCGTCTCCTGCATGTCCTGCCTCTCGGGGTTGTCCTTTATCCACCAGATGCGCCGGTTGGTGGGTCTGCGGCCCTCTATGATGCTGTGGTTATAGAGTATGGTGTCTATCGAGGAGACCCCGGGGAGGACGGCCTTTCCTCCGCCGCCGGCCCCGGCCCAGACGTGTTTCTTCACCCCGCTGATGCATACGCGGAGATCGGCGGACGCGAACTCCTTGTTCACGAGCACCGGCGTGCCCCTGCTGGTTCTGCCTAGGTTCATGAAGTTCTGGAAGGGGTTGTGGTTTACGCAGTCGTACTTGGCGACCACTGAGTCCCCCAGCTTCCGGGCGAAGGCGTCCAGGTTCATGGGGTTGTGGCAGCCGAAGGAGCCCAGCACGAATATCTGACTGTCCGATACTCCCGCTTTATGCAGCTGCTCGACGATGAAGGGGAAGACCCTGTCCGCCGGCGTGGGGCGTGACAGGTCGTCGCACGTGACGACTATCCTGCCCTTCTTTCCCTCCGCCTGCTCCTCTATGTTTTGTGCGCCGACGGCGTCGTCCAGGGCAGCCCTGATCTCGTCGTCGCTCATCTGCGGCGCCTCCTTGCACGCCATCTCCACCCTATAGATGCTCCAGTTCTCCGGGAACGTGAGGCTGATGTCCTCGTCCCCGTAGTGCTCGTTGACCTTTAGACTTACTCGCTGCATCTTCAAGAATCGAGTGTACTACGTCCAATAAGTATTTGAGAATAAAGGTAGAAGACGTTGAATCTGCGCTGTATGCCTGAAGAAGCTTCGCTAATAGATCTTGAAAATACGGCGAGAAACACCTCAAGCCATCCTCATCTAACATGGGCTTGACTTCATGGAAGAATTATTCCATCATTCTTTTCATATTTCGATGAACCTCAAACCACTAAGATGCTGATTCCAGTGAAGAAAAAAGATGGGGATGTAACGCAATTAGTGGGCTATTCCTTCTCTATTCTCTCGACGAGCAGGGTGATGCCAATGGGATCGGGGCAGTGGATCTTGATCTTCGAGGGGTCCTCCTCCCACGAGAATCCCCCGTCCATGTTCAGGGCCATTACGCAGGCGTAGACCGATCCCCACGCCCCCAGGCACATCCCCTCCGGGGTGACGGACTCGATGGTCCAGGAGTCCCCTGCTTTGTGGTGGCCTCCTTGGCACTTCCCCCCGATGACTGTCACTTTAATGGGCATTTCCGCATCGGTGATACTCCGACCGTGCCATGATAAGGGTTGGGATGGTGGGCTACTAGCCGGCCAGCCTCACGATCTTGAGGGACTTCTCCAGATCCCTCAGCTCCAGGAGGCTCACCCCCACGCCGAAGCAGGTTGCCGAGTTCCCCGGAGTCAGCTTTATCCACACGCCCTCTTCCTCCATGTTGTCGGGCACTTTGAAGTTTAATGCCTTCTCGTAGAACTCGGTCACCTCCCTGTTATCGAACTCTATGGTCTCCGCTTTTGCCCTGAACGTTATTGCTGCGGGGGGTGCTATGGTTATCAGTCTGTGGATGAGGTTCTTGTAGAAGGGGATGGTGACGCTGACCCGCGGATTCCTGATGACGTTGCGGATTTTCGCGGTGGTCTTCCCCGTCAGAACGTATATCGTGTAGCCGTCGCTGGCGTAGACCACGACGCTGCTCTGCGGCATTCCTTTCGGGGAGGCCGTCGACAACGTGAGCCATCGGTTTCTTCGTATAACGTCCCTCACTTCTCTCTCTAGTCCGCTTTCAAGGCTCATGA
The DNA here is from genome assembly GCA_964347405.1 of uncultured Candidatus Bathyarchaeia archaeon. Taxonomy (GTDB): domain Archaea; phylum Thermoproteota; class Bathyarchaeia; order TCS64; family TCS64; genus RBG-16-57-9. Next base: position 2,614 of record CAYFYM010000224.1, read on the forward strand.
GTAGAGTAACGGTGAAGTGAAGAAAAGAGTATGGGGTTGAGTGTGGGAGTCAAACATTACACCATACACACCACGTTCAGAAAGAGGTAAAACAGACTCACAACTGATGACTACAATATGTGCGTTCCCTTTATCACGCAACTACTAAATGTGTATGCGTGACGCGTCGCAATCCAAAAACTGAGGGAAGGATCGAGATATGAATGATGATTCTGGGAAACACAGACCCACGATAAGGGACCTGTTTCAGATGCCCATAGTGGGAGGAGGGGGGATAAGCCCTGACGGAAAC
>CAYFYM010000225.1:0-19508 GCA_964347405.1 uncultured Candidatus Bathyarchaeia archaeon
TAAAAATAATCTGGCAGGTAAAGGTCAAGAAGGTGAAGCCCAAAACCCTCCAACAAAGAGGGGGTTGCATCGAGGTTCTTGAAGATCAGAATAAAAAGGGATCACTTAGGGCTCGCATAAACCCGTCTAGTCGCTATGGTGGACTAGAAAACAATCTTTACAGGGTCGAAATACACGGAGGAGGAGTAACGGGTTCGATTGATTCCCCGACCTTTAAATGGTCAAGGAACAACGGAACAACAGTGGCCAGGGTCAAAGGATTTTCAAAAAACGAGATTACTCTACTCGAATCAAACCTCTCTGGTAACCCGTTTAACGCCGGTGAATGGGTTGAGGTAACCGATGACCGCCACGAATTATGGGGGGTCCCCGGTGTTTTTACCAAGGTAATTGAGGTCAAGGATAACGTCCTCAAACACTCTGTCTCTTCGTTAAATGAAGAGTCTATAACTGATGAAAACTTCCCTGTATGGTTCAACCCCAAGGTGCGAAGGTGGGAGGGGGAAAATGGCCCGGTGACATTGGAACCCTCTTGTGGTGAAGATTGGTTAGCACTCGAGAAGGGGATAGAAATCCAGTTTTCTAAAGGCTATTTCAGCACCGGCGATTACTGGTTGATACCAGCGAGACCTGGTGGACTGTTGTGGAAGATGGTCAATGGCGCACCAAAATACAAGCCACTCGATGGTGTCGAGCACCACTGTTGCCCTCTTGCCTTGGTAATATACGACGAAAGCGGGTTCACTTTCCTACGTGATTGCAGGAGGCTGTTCCCTTCTTTAACTGATCTAAACATCCCTCGGCGTGGACGTGCACGCAAGCGACTGTAATCCAATATTGGATTAATGCGCATCCTTTCGCAAGTTATATGTTGGATATATTCATATAACTGTGGAATCTGACCTGTGCGCGCGAAAACTTGGTATGAACACGTTTCAGGGTATTTATACCTCTACCGGCTTTGTTTATCCGGTTGTTATGGTCAAGAAAACAGCTTTGAGCTGGATAGATGCAAACCAGGATCTACTGGTCGGCGTCAGCGACCAGATATGGGAGTACGCCGAATACGGCCTCTGTGAGGATAAGTCAAGCAAGCTACACTCTGACACCCTGAGGGAACACGGGTTCAGGGTACAGCACGGGGTGGCAGGGATGCCAACAGCCATCCTCGCCGAGAGGGGAGAAGGCAAGCCCATAGTCGCGGTGATGGGTGAGTACGACGCGCTGCCTAACCTGAGTAACAAGAGGCTGCCAAGAAAAGAGCCTCTGGTGGAAGGCGGAATGGGCCACGGATGTGGCCACAACATCCACGGCACAACCGCCCTAGGAGCCGCGATAGCCACCGCCGTGGCGATGGAGAAACACGGGATACCCGGGACCATCAGGTTCTACGGTACCCCCGCCGAGGAGAACTTCAGCGGAAAAAGAATAATGGTAAACCACGGCCTCTTCGACGACGTGGATGCCGCCCTGAGTCACCACCCAGGATCCCTGAACGTCGCCACCCTGGCCAGCAGCAACGTCATCAGCGGCTGCAGGTTCCACTTCCACGGCAGGAGCAGCCACGCGGCAGGCAACCCCGAGGCAGGAAGAAGCGCCCTGGACGCGGTGGAGCTCATGAACATCGGCGTGAACTACTTGAGGGAGCACATCATCCCTGAGGCGAGGATCCACTACGTCATAGAGGCCGGCGGCGGTCAACCCAACGTGGTCCCCGACTACGCACGCAGCCACTACTACATCAGGGCTCCGGAACAAGACCTCCTGGAACCCATCAAGAAGAGGGTCATGAAGATCGCCGAGGGGGCGGCCATGATGACCGAGACACGGCTCGAGGCCGAGATGAGCTGGGGGGGATACCACAAGATACCGAACAAGGTGCTCAGCGAGGTGGTAACGGCAAACATGCGGCAGGTGGGCCCGCCCGGATACTCTGAGGAGGACTTGGCGTTAGCGGCGAAGATCGCGGAGACCTTCCCAAAGGAAGACAGAGTAAACGGTCTAAGGAAGAACAAGGTTCCTGACTGGGAGAAGATCGTGGACGTGGATCTCGTCACCACCATCTATGATGCTTGGGACGATGGGACCACTAGCCCCGGCAGCACCGATGTAGCCGACGTCAGCTGGATCACCCCATCCATGGAGTTCAGAACCGCCTGCAACGTCAACGGGGCACCCGGCCACAGCTGGCAGTTCACCGTCTGTAGCGGAACTAATATCGGCCACAAGAGCCTGATTTTCGCAACGAAAACCATGGCTGGATCCGTGTTAGACCTTCTCCAGAACCCGGATCTGGTTAAACAAGCCCAAGAAGAACACCAAAAACGACTAATGAGCAGAGAATACCGGAAAGACCCGACGGTAGAAGCCCCATTGGAGAGAGCGAGAGAGCTCGCTGAGTTCTATAAAGGTAAAAAATAAGGCAGGAAACACCTCCTTTTTTCCTCGAAACAGTTCACATACGACCTGACCCACTAGGACTCCTCAGCTCAAGCGCGCGTAGAATATTTAATGGAAGACGTAATACACCTATAATCATATTCGTTTTTTCTTATGATACATGTGGAAAAAAGGCACGAAGACATGAAGGGACTACTCTAAGCCGGAAAATAGGGTGTGTAATTACACACGATGCTTCATAAACTGCTTAGAAAAATCCTGTAAACCTGGGATCGTGGATGAAATTTAATATAAAGTCGGTTTTACTTTTCTTATGGATTACTCTAAGAATTATCTGAATCAATTCTTAGGAATTACTAATACAAGAGGCCGAGACGCGGACAGCGTATATCACGTTCTCAAACAGAGAACATCAAACGAGATAAACGAGTTATTGGATCAGCCCATATGTGCGATGTTTTTCTAACTTTTAGGCTGCTGAATTGAGGTTCTTTGCGTATGTAGCCAGGTAGCTCAGTAGAAATGTATTTTGTTTTAGCATCAGGGCTCTTCTAATATCCTTTATAGCCTCTTCATGCATCTTGTATAGATTGATCAAGTTCTCAAGGTCGCGTAGGTTGTCAGTCTTGATCTCGATGTTAAGTATCTCTGTGACCTGTTTCGTGTAAATGCAGTCCGCCCCTGACAGGAGGTCTATGCGCTCTCTGAGTATGTCTTTGGGCGTCATGGGTTAATCTAGACCTTTATTTCGTATTAAGAACACTGAGGAACACTTGTTCTAGAACAAGTGTTCCACCTTACCTGGTACATGTTATTTTGGTTGTGTCTGCTGGCGTCTCCTGTCGCGGCGCGCGCTATATGACGTGTTATTACACATGATATGGTTCATGGGTAGGCAAGTTTTTTCGAGGCGTTAACGCCGTAACATAAACGTATTTATTGTTTGATCCCTTCTGTTTTATGGGGGTTTCTATTGGCAGGAAAGATTAAACAAAAAGCATCTGCGGTGAAGTTAACGAAGCCAGACGTCATCCCGAAGAAGGCTGTACAGGTTGAGGTCCCGAGGGCCATGGCGGGATACACGTACAAGTATACCACCGGACCCTTTATGCTTCCCCAGAACACCCACAGCCTCAACTGGAACCTGCTGAACAACGCGTCCACCCAGCAGAAGGCCAGGGTCACCGTGTACAAGTGCTGGATAGGCGCAACCAAGACGGTGGAGCCTCCGGGCCCGCTGGAGATCACTCTAGACCCGGGGGAGAGCAGCCACAACGCGAACGCGGCTGACGGGGGCTTCTGCTACGAGATCACCGTGGAGACGAACAGCGGCCAGGTGTATCCCTCGGTCGAGGCTTGGCCGGGGGCCATCGGGGACGTCATCCCCGGCACCCAGATCAGAGCCGCAGAGTTCCTACGGGAGATGCCTTAACTCTTTTTATTTTGTGCGCGTTTACCCAACTCCTTTTTTTAGGATCGAGGAATGCTTGATGCTCCTGTTGATTAGACTGCCTAGCACGCTAGGAATGACAGGAAAAAAACTCCCGTATATCTCCCTTAAAATCCTGTACAAGATATGGTGCGTAATTACATCCGATATTACGCGCGCACCAATCGCGTATTCATACCTGTTAAATAAATCGTGTAGATACACCCTGAATATGATATATTCCCGCCTGCATAGTATGATTGATGGGTTTTCAAGACGACATTTAACGAAGCTTGAGCCTGTGTGTGCATGTGTGTCTTCGTTTGTAAATTCTTATTTGTTTATTTGATATTAATAGTACATGGTTAATCTTAAGGAGCTTGAAAAGGTTTACGAGGAGAAGCATAAACGGTCGCATGAACTGTATAGGGAGGCGTTGAGCTGCTTCCCAAGCGGCGTCACGCATGACGCCAGGCACCAGAAGCCTTTCCCCATATACGCCACAGAGGCCGAAGGCACCAAGAAGTGGGATGTTGACGGGAACGAGTACGTGGACTATGTGATGGGCCACGGAGCCCTCCTCTTCGGCTATGACGATGAAAGGATCAGCGAAGCCTTCCATAGGGAGACAGCCAAGGCTCTTCACATGGGCGCCTCCACGGAGCTTGAGATCGAGTGGGCCAAGCACATCAAGAACATGGTTCCCTCGGCACGTGACGGCCTGGTGAGGGCCGCCTCCTGTGGCAGCGAGGCCGTTCAAATGGGTATCAGGCTCTCCAGGATATATACTGGAAGAGACAAGATAGTGGTTCACGCGGGCGCCTATCACGGGAAACAGGCGTCGACGATGTATGCCAGGCGGGCCCCCCCGGTTGGTATCTACAACGTCAGGGGCATACCTAAGGGGATCAGCGACGACGTGATAGTGGTCCCTTTCAACAACCTGGATCTAGTTGAGGAAGCCTTCAAGTCAGGGCAGGTATCCTGCTTCGTTCATCACTGTAACGCGCTCTACGAGGAGGGGTATCTTAAAGGAGTCAGGGAACTCACCCAGAGATACGGGGTGGTTCTGTTGTTTGATGAGGTGGTCTCGGGTTTCAGGTATTCCGCAGGTGGAGCTCAGGATTACTATGGCGTCATCCCGGACCTGACCGCGTTAGGCAAGATCATCGGCGGCGGCGCCCCGGTGGGGGCCATCTGTGGCCGCGAGGATATCATGGAGATCTATGCTTTCAAAGACGAGTATTGGAACAGGTTTGTGAGGATATCCGTCGGTGGTACGTGGAACGCTCAGCCTGTATGCATCGCTGCTGGGGTGGAGATGTTGAAGAGGATCAGCGAGGAAAAGGATACGATCTACCCTAAGCTGTACGATACGGGTAAGAGGCTGACGAGACGCTTCAACGAGATAACCGGAGACCTGGGCGTAGCAGCATATGCATACGGTTTACCCGTTGATAACCCTACAACGGTCTCCTTGAACTTGTTCAATGAGGAGGTGAAGCCTGGGCACCGTTATCTATGGGAAACGGGTCCACGATGCTTTGAGGACTACCACGTTAAAACGAGATATAATGCGCCCAGTAATGCGGGTTATGCCATCTACCTATCCATGATCAACGACGGGATATTCTCTTACTCTGGGAGAGGAGGAACGCTGTGTGTTAAATACACGGAAGAGGATCTAGAGAAGACCGAGGAAGCATTTGAAAACACACTAAGAATCTTAAAAGAAAACAAGCTTGTTGGATCAAGTCAATAACAAACCCATACATCCCATATACATAGGCGCGCACTCTCTCATATGAGGGGGAATATCAGGGATCGGTGAACGTGGATGGTGGTTCAAACTTTGTGGCCACCATACTCAAGTTCTCGCCCACGACCTCTATCTTGTTCAGATCCATGACGCCTAGGCCCTTCTCTTCTGCGAGCCTGAGGTGTTTGACGCTGGAGGGCTCGAACCCCATTATCTTCGCGCACACGGCGTCGACAGCCACCCCATCTATCCCCGCGACGACGAGTCCAAGGGGCCTCTCCTTACCGGGAGGGAGGTTCGGCCCGTCTCCCTCCAGGGCGACTATCCCGTCGACCACATTGAATCCGGGCCTAACGATGGAGTAAACGTCGACGAGGCCCTCATCTATGCCGAGGCGGTGGAGGCGTTTCTTCTCCTCCCTGGTTGCGCAGCCGACGCCCACGTTTTTCAGACATGCCGACAAGAGAGTACCCCTGTGGGTCTTGAGAACCGGGACGTTCACGACCCTGTCAGCCTCTAGAACGCTCCTCCCTACCCTGACCCAGTCCAGGACGAGTCCGTCCGATAGATCAACGTCCACGCTGTCGTAGCTGTTGAGGTCCACAAGGTCTACGTCCCACCTCCCGGCGATCTCGGTGATTCCAGATGTCTGGAAAGCGGCAAACGTGTCGTAGGCACCGGTCGGGTATGCTGCCCCCTCCGCGATCTTGACTCTCTTGGCGCCCTGGGTGTAGGCAAGCTCGACCAGAGCTTCAACGACCCTGGGGTCGGTCACAACCCCATGACCGGGTGGGCTTTGGTTTTTAGCGTTGGGCTTGATGACGACAACGTCCCCTGACTCTACGCCGAGGCCACCGGCAAGATCCACGGCCCTCAGAACTGACTCCTTTACTTCATCTACAACTACGATGGATACGAGAGTCCTCTTCATGAAAGGGTCACAGGGAGACATAGTAACGGTGGGGTAATATTGTTTCTTAGGATGATTTGTTGATAACGCGGACGATTAGTTCGTTTAACCCGATAAAATATAGCGTGCAATTACACTCCTCATTTATGGGGATGAAAAACATCGCGGTGAAGCTCCTAGAGAGGCTCCCCAAAAGGAGCGGCATTCGACAGTGCAGTCAGGCGTCTAGCCGAAGCAGGACGATTGATAGATGAGGTTCAGGGAAGAAACAGAGTGATTAAACCGACTTCAGGAGCTATCAAGTTCTATTTATCAAGGATCACGGGGTAGAAACAGAGCTTGTACGATAGTATGGGGATTGGCTTCCCTTGAAGGGTTGAGCGAAACACACCTATCCCCACTATACCATAGTGTGAGAAGGGCGGCTTGGAAACCGTGATCATAACTACAGCCCAGATGCCGTCTCATACGCACGACATCACCCCTGTACCATAGACATATGACTGCACGAAAGCTATATGCTATACTCTTTTTTTTTCTCAAAATGGAAATCGAATCATCCTTGAATGGGTAAAGACTGTAAAGTAATGCTTATTCCCTGTGTGCATAATTAATTTTAGGAGATCACTCTAGCCACTCTCGCTATCCCTTAATTTCATGTATAAACATCCACTTTAACAGTAAAAGCGATATTAGACGTATATACGTTCAGTAAACAACCATTCATGAATTATCTCTGGTAAGTTGAAGAAGGCTCTCACGTAATTGTTATCCTTCTCTTCAACCCTTCGAACGTTGTGCATAACCACTTTTAGTATTGAGTTATACAAGACCCTGAGATCTCTCCTATCGATTATTCGTTCTGACAACGCTGTCTCGATGCAATCCGTGATCAGGTAAAAATCTTTCATATCAGCGAAGATGTTGTTTAGCAGACGTATTTCCTGGTCGTCAAGAATCTCTTCAAGGTTCTCCATGTCTTCTAGAATGTGTAGAGGGTTGTCGTTCATGCCAGATTTTTCTTTCGGAGAACCCATCGGTAATATAAATTAGAAACTCAAATAAATATTCATCTAAGGACTATCCCCAAGTAAAAGGTAAAAAAGGAAGTGAGAAACGCTCAGTCTTCTTAAGGGATTTTAAATCTTTTAGCAAGAAGAAGAAAAGCCCCTTTCATCTTTTAACGTGAAAAGAGAAAGTTTGTGTCGCGAGAGATTTTGATGTATAGAAAAAAGAGATGAGACTAGTTGGTTTTCCAGATTCTAATCCTTACTTGGTCAGAGTATGGGTCGTCGGCTGCTCTCATTACCACAACCGTGTTACTGTAGGCCTCATACCAAACCCCGAGTTTGTCGACTTCCTCGTAGATGGTGCTGTAGGTCCAGTCTCCGCCGTGTTCCCAGTTGTGGAAGTTTTGATCAAGGATTGGTGGAGTTATTGGGTCACCTTCTTCTATGTCATATCTGCTCTGGAGATGGACTATATAATCTAGAGAACCCAATCCATGTCCAAATATGAGGGAATCTCCTTTACTGATGTCCATCCACCCGGAGTCTACATAGGGCGTGGGTAACGTTCCCTCTGTTGCACCGCAGGTCTCCAGTAATTCTATTCTTATCTCCAGTTCATGTATTCTCTCCAAGAGGCCCAGGTCTGTTCTCAAGTCGTCTACTTCTTCTGTGATTTCCTCTACTTCTTCCTCGACGCCGAGTAGTCTTTCCCATAGTTCATCTAGCGGGTTTTCGTTGCCATCTGTAGGCACGGCGGTTACTATGCTGCCAAATAGAAAGGTTGATATTACGATAACTGCAAGTACTGCTCCTTTTTTATAATTCTGCATCTTTCTTCACTTTTCTGTATGTAAAAAATAAATCTGTTCAGTTTATAAGACTAGTGTTTATATATTTATAACAGCCTCGATGTGTGTGTGGTTTTCCTAATCATTCTTTGCATAGAAAGGTCATACTCTAGCGCATTAAATATTCGTGACTTTTATTAATATATTAAATATAAGATAAATGATGCCCAAGGTTTAAAAAACGATTTCAGTTTTTCTTAATTATTCGAATGAGGATAAAGAACAACTTGGGAAAATCAAAGTAATATTAGAACTACATGGATTAGATGTTTTTCTCGCTCATGAGGACATTGAACCCACAAAAAAAATAGCTTGGTGTAATTAAGGAAAATCTGGATAAATGTGATGTTTTTATTCCTTTTATCAGTAAGAATTTTCAGAATTCTAAATGGACGGATCAAGAAACGGGTTATGCTCTGGGGCAAAATAAAATCATTATTCCTATTGAGAAACTCTCCGAAGAAGGAGATTATTATCTGGAAGGAGGACAAGCGACAGCGGGTTCAATAATATCAATATACATTGATAGGGTCAATGATGATGGTTTTATTGATTCAACTAATGCTCAACCAGATGGAAATTGGGGGCGTGTCGTGATCTTACCCAAAGGACTTGAAAAGGGAACACATTACATCTGGGTTAAATACGAGGCATCTGGGAATTTACTTAGGACACAAGAATTTGTAGTGTAACCTGATCGTAGGAGGAGCCCAATAATTACTCTTTGTATAAGATTAATTGATTAACGACAAGAATCATTATGCGTACACGCATAGATATATGCTAAAAGAATGACTTTTAGGAATCTTTAAATCTTTATGGCTTGGGGATGGGGTCTGTCTGACGCATAACCTCTCGGGCGTTGTTTCACACATCCCCACGTTTTCATGTATCTCGAACCAGAAATGGAGCATCATAAGAAGACTATGAAATCGCGTTCACTCCATTAGCCAGTTTACAAATGTCACCTTGTTGGTGTTGAAGTACTCCTCCGCCGTAACCAGACCTCTCTTGATTAGACTCTGCACCACCCGGTGGGTCTTGACGCGGTTGAATTCAAGGTTAATCGATAGGTCTTTCTGGAGCATGCTGCCTCCCTCGGCCACCAGGGCCTCTACCACCCTTCGCTCGTTCTCGTCCAGCAGCCTCAGCGCCACCTCCAGCTTGTCAATTAAAAATCCAAGAAAAAAGCGAATGAATTTCACGTTATATATGCATGGGAGAGTTTAAGACCTTATCAGCTATATCCCATGGGTGATGTTTAAGTGAGCCGGAAGGGATGGTTGCAGGACATATTCTGTGCAGAGCTGAAGAAAGAACTAGACAACGTAAAGACCACGATCACAGAACTCGAGGAAAAACTCGGCGAATCCGAGTCAGCCCACAAGGAATCAGAAACCAAATACAGTAAACTCCAAGCACATTACACAGCTCTGAAGGACGAGCTGGACAAACTCAAGGCCGCGTACGATGACGCGATTAAAGCCCTGTCTAACGCAGTCGAGATCCCCGACGTATCAGAGATCCTCGAACAAGCAGTAAACGATGAAAACGAGAAGAAAGTTGATCCACCTAACCTTGTGAACCCGGCCAACGGTAAGATGTATGGGCTCATCTACGACGTCGAGACCAGCGACAACGTCTATTACGCATACGATGAGGGTTCTTGGAAACAGGTTCTCGACTTGATCCACCCGGAGGTGAAGAAGGCGGTGGGGTTCGGGAGCAGCGAGATAGCGGACTGCGACAACTACGCCTACACCACGGCAGTGTTTACGGCCCTGGCGTTCAACAAGGCAGGTAAGAGGTATCAAGGGGCGATCGGCGTGGCCGAGGGACACTACGATCAGGAAATCAAGACGACTCACGCCTTCAACGTGGTTATCCTCGACGACGACAGGATGCTCACCTATGAGCCTTACAGCAACAAATGGCTCGGCGACACAGACATAGTAAACACCGGGGCCAATAAGTACAAGGTAAGGAAAATAAACTTCTCAAACTAGAACCCATTCGCCACCATCGTCATGGCGTTTTTATTTACTAAATTCATGTACTGGTATAACCTCTAAGATGTTTTCTATTTAGAGAGCATTTACTCCATTAGCCAGTTTACCAATGTCACCTTGTTAGTGTTGAAGTGCTCCTCCGCCGTCACCAAGCCCCTCTTGACGAGGCTCTGCACCACCCTGTGGGTCTTGACGCGGCTGAACCCCATGTCTATCGATATATCCTTCTGGAGCATGCTACCCCCCTCGGCCACCAGTGCCTCCACCACCCTGCGCTCGTTCACGTCCAGCAGCCTCAGCGCCACCTCCAGCTTGTCCCCGGAGCCGAGCTCATCAGCCTCAACCTCGTCCTCCGGCTTCTCAGCACGCGCCTGCCTAGGCTGCCTGTAGAGCAGCAGCACTACCACCACGAGTAGAAGCAGCACGACGAGGATGATCAGCTGCTGGGTCTGGGAGCCGTTATGCATGGGCCCCATGGGCCCCTGCGTCAACAACCTGTAGCTCATGGTCACCCGCACATACTGGACGGCGGTTTTTATCCCTTGTTTCAGAAACCGTAACGCCCGTTACAGCCAGCATCTAAAAGCCGCCGCCATACAAGGCTCCACGGCATGAAAGCAAGAAAAACCATGCTCGCGCTCGTTGGAGTGGCGCTGGTGCTGGCGGGTACGCTGTACCTGGTCCCGGCCCTGGCCCACCCCATCTGGAGCGAGCAGGCAGAGGACGGAGAATCCGGTCCACCGTACAGGCACTGCATCGTCAAAGGGACGTGGACGCTGGACGAGGACGGGGAGCTCCAGCCGCCATGCTGGGACCCCGAGACAGGGGAGTACGTCCCAAGGTACAACGGCACCAGGCAGGACTGGTGCCCCTACTGGGACGGCCAGACGGGCGGCCTAGGCGGCATGTGGCGCAACTGGAGCAACGGAGTCCAGCGGGGCTGGAGCGGCTTCAGGGGCGGCATGATGCAGGGATACGGCGGCGGCTTCCGCAGAGGCGGGGGCTGCGGCTAGACCGGCTGAGCCGCCAAACCACCTTTATATTTTTAAAAAAAATTTATGAACTCTTCAGTTCATGTATCTGGGCTTTATCCGGGCCCTCCGTAGCAGGTTGGCGTTGGTCACCACGGTGATGCTGCTCAACGCCATCGCGGACTCAGCGATCACCGGGTGCAGGAACCCCAGCACCGCCAACGGTATAGCCACCACGTTGTAGAAGAACGCCCAGAACAGGCCCATCCTGATCTTGTCGAACGTCGCGTGGCTCAGGTTTATAGCCGTCACCAGCCCCGACAGGTCGCCCCGCACCAGTATGATGTCGCCGGACTCGATGGCGATGTCGGTGCCAGTGCCGATGGCGACCCCCACGTTGGCCTGTGCCAGCGCCGGCGCGTCGTTGATCCCGTCGCCCACCATGGCCACCATCCCGTGCCTCTCCTGGGCCTCCGTCACCATCCTGACCTTCTCGTCTGGCATCACCTCCGCGTACACCTCTCCTATCCCCACCATGGACGCGATGGCGTTGGCCGTCGCCCTGTTGTCACCAGTCAACATGATGGTCTTCAGGCCCATGGACTCCAGCTCACGGACAGCCAAGACAGAGTCCTCCTTGAGCGTGTCGGCCACGGCCAGCATCCCAGCCAGCTCGCCGCCGACGCCCACCGCCACAACGGTCTTGGCCTCGGCCTGAAGCCTGTTGAACTCGGCCTCAGCCTCGGATGGGAGCCCCGAACCCACGAGGCCCGGCTTCCCCACCGCCACCTCGACGCCGTCCACCGCGCCCGTGACCCCCCGGCCCTTCAGCGCCTGGAAGCCCGTGGGCTGGCTCAGCTCGATCCTCCGCTCCACTGCTGTCTTAACGACGGCCCGGGCCAGCGGGTGCTCGGAACCCTGCTCCAAGCTGGCGGCGTAGTAGACCACCCGCTCCTCCGGATACCCGCCTAAGGCGACGACGTCCGTGACCTCGGGCTGCCCCTTGGTGATGGTGCCCGTCTTGTCCAGCACCACCGCCCTGACCTCCTTCATGGTCTGGATGGCCTCGCCCCTACGGATCAGTATCCCGTTCTGCGCCCCCATCCCGGTGCCCACCATCAACGCCGTCGGCGTCGCTAGCCCCAGGCTGCAGGGACAAGCGATGACCAGCACGCTGATCATGGCCGAGATGGCCAGCATGGCCTGGGGCAGGTCCGTGTTCACCCACGGGATGTAACTGTCGCCCCACGCCAGTACCGCGTTCAGCGGCCCCGGCACCGCGAGCCACGCCGCCAGTGTCAGCGCCGCCATCCCTATGACTATGGGCACGAACACCGCGATGACGTCGTCCGCGAACTTCTGGATGGGCACCTTGGAGCCCTGCGCCTCCTCCACCATCCTGATGATCTGCGCTAGGAACGTGTCCTTCCCTATCCGCGACGCCTCGACGTGGAGAAGCCCCTCCTGGTTCACCGTCGCCCCTATCACCTCGTCGCCCACGTGCTTCGAGACCGGCATGGACTCCCCCGTCGCCATCGACTCGTCGACGCTGCTCTCCCCGTAGACCACGACGCCGTCCGTGGGCACCTTCTCGCCCGGCCTCACCACCATGACGTCGCTCACGCTCAGCTGCTCCACGGGCACCTCCCGCTCCTCGCCGTCCACAAGCACGGTCGCCGTCTTGGCCTCCAGCTTAAGCAGGCTCCTTATCGCCTGGCTGCTCTGGCCCTTGGCCAGCGCCTCGTAGTACCTGCCCGTCAGGTGGAAAGCCAGTATCATGGTGCTGCTCCCCGCGTAGTTGAACAGCGGCGAGACGAAGCTCGCCGGCCCCGTGAGCCACGCTATGGTGGTGCCCATCGCGATGAGCACGTCCATGTTCGCAGATCCGTGGGTCACCGACGCGTACGCCGACCTGATCGTCGGCCACCCCACCCAGAAGATGACCGGCGCCGAGATCAACGTGATACCGACGTTGAACATGAACGCGCTTGGCCACATGACCCCGAAAAGCATCTCCGGGATCATCCACACTATTATCGGGAGGGTCAGCGCCCAAGCCGTGAGCATCCGCCGCTTCACCGCCTGCAGATTCTCCTGGTAGACGTCAACCTCCTCCTCCCCGGCCACGTCGTACCCGGCGCCCCTCACCGCCTCACGGAGGTCCAGGATGCTCACCCTCCGCGGATCATACCTGACGAACGCCTTCTCCGTCGCCAGGTTCACCACCGCGTCCAGGACCCCGGGCACCCGCTTCAACGCCTTCTCCACGGCCGCCACGCACGCCGCGCAGGTCATCCCCACTATCATGAGCGTGACCTCTCGGCTCTGCTCGGCCTCAGAAGGCAGCACCGGCTCGTACTCCAGCTCCCTGATGGCGCCCCCGATCTCATCCAGCGATATCTTCTCAGGGTCATACTCGACGACGGCCTTCTCGGTGCCGAAGCTCACGTCCGCCGCCCTCACCCCCTCCCTCCTGTGCAGCGTCTTTGAGATGCTCAAGGCGCAGGTGGCGCAGTGCATCCCCTTCACAGGGATAACGGCGGTCCTGGTCCCAGCGGCCTGCTCCTCTAGTTTATCAGTCACAGTCAAAACTGGATAACGGTGTAATAAAAACAGCTAGCTTCAACAGAGTTTAATAAACGCCATCCCGCAGAGAACACAGAATGTCCACAGTAGAGTTAAAGGTAAGGGGAATGAGCTGCGCCCACTGCGAGATGAGGGTCAGGAAGGCCCTTGAGGCCGTGGAGGGCGTAGAGAGCGCCGAAGCCGACCACAAGACCGGCATAGCCACCGTAACCCTCAAGCCAGGGGCCACGGTAGACAAACAGGCGCTGGTGGACGCCGTCAACGCCACCGAGCTCTACACGGCGGAAGCCTAGCCGTCCTTCTTCAGCTTGCTCACGATAAGAGACCGCAGCTGGTCCCTTATCTCCTGCTGCATGGCCTTGGTGCTCTCCAGCTGGTGCTCGGCCTCCTCGCTCCTCTGCTCGTACTGGAGCATCTCCTCGGCCTTGTTCACCTGCACCTCCACCTCCAGCCGCAGCTGCGGGTTCAACGTGAACTCGAAAGTGTGCTTGTACCACGACTCAGCCAAGCTGAACTCCTTGGTGCACTGGTTACACCTGTAAGTGATAGCCACCTCCATGAACGCCTTGTTGCAGCCGTCCAAGCACTTGTACGGCTTCGACGGGTCCGCCCCGGCCCCCGCGTTCTTCACGAACACCCTGCCGCCGCAGAGGGGGCACACCGGCACAACGGTGACGTTGTCCGACTCGCACCGGGGGCACGTCGGCTTCACCCCCACGGGCTTCTTCAGCAGGATCTTGTTCATGGTGAGCAGCTGCATCACCCTGTCCAGGCTCTCCTGCGACGTGTCCAGGTACACGGTGTGGTCGGGCTCGTAGAAGTGCAGCGTCCTCGACGCCGGCCTCAGCGAGTCCTCCTCGGTCTTGATCATGAGCCTCAGAAGCCGCCGGGCTCTAGGCTTCCTGATTATGCCCTGCCGCTTAAGCCTGTATATCTGCTCGCTGCTGAGCCTCCCCTCGTAGTCCTCCACGTACCCCACGATCTTCTCCGGCAGCCCCCTGAAGCTATCCTTGGACTTCATCACGAAGTCCACGGCCCCCAGCTTCATCGCGTCTATCGCGATCTCGGGGTCCTTCTGCTGGGTCACCATCACTATGGGCACCATGACGTCCAAGTCCTTGAGCCGCTCAAGTATGCCCAAGCCGGAGACGCCGCCAAGGTTGTAGTCCAGCATCAACAGGTCGTAGTTCTTCTTCAGGAAGATGGCGAAGCACTCCTCCGCCGACTCGACGTGGTCGACGCTTATCGGCAGCCCCGACCGCTCTATGAACCGCTGGAGGATCTCGTAGTGGTTGGGGTTGTCCTCCACGAACAACACGCTGTATACCCTATCGCTCACGCGGATGCGCCTCCAGCCGATTCACGTCGGCTCCCCTGAGCACCGCATCGATAAAAAGCATTATTCGCCCATGTTCGTTAACACGGTTACCCGTTAGGCTTATAGATCACTGGGACCTGACCGCCGCCGCCTCGGCCTCCTCGCCCCCCGCGGCCGCGTCGTCCGGCTGCAGACCCTTGGGCAACGTGAACCAGAACGTTGAGCCGAAGCCCTCCTTGCTCTCCACACCTATCTCGCCGCCCATGCCCTCCACGATCTTCCTGCATATGCTCAGACCCGCCCCGGTGCCCGAGTAGTGCTTCCCCGTGGGGACGCGGCTGAAGACCCTGAAAAGGAGGTGCCTCTGCTCCTCCGGTATCCCGATGCCGTTGTCGGTGACGGTGAAGAGGTGCCTGTTCCCGTCGTCGCGGTGCCCCACCTCGACGCGGGGCGGCCTGGACTCGTTGAACTTGATGGCGTTGCCCACCAGGTTGGCGAACAGCTGCTTCATCCACACCTCCTGCGCCACCACCACAGGCATCTCGCCGACCTTGACCACGGCGCCGCATGCCTCCACCTGGCCGCCAAGGTCCTCCAGCACCTCAGCCATGAGCCGCCCCACGTCCACCTCCACATAGCCCGTGTCCCTCCTGCCCACGCGGCTCAGAGTAAGCAGCCCGTCGATGAGCGCCACCATCCTCTGGGACGCCGTCATCACCCTGCCCAGGTAGTCCTGGCCGGCGGCGTCCAGGCTGTCACCGTAGTCCTCCAGCAGGAAGCTGCTGAAGCTCTCTATCGTCATCAGCGGCGCCTTGAGGTCGTGGCTCACTATGTGGGTGAAGTCGTTGAGCTCCCTGTTCGTCTGCTCCAGCTCCCGGAGGCTCCTCTGGAGCGCCCTCTCC
Source organism: uncultured Candidatus Bathyarchaeia archaeon (assembly GCA_964347405.1). Lineage (GTDB taxonomy): Archaea > Thermoproteota > Bathyarchaeia > TCS64 > TCS64 > RBG-16-57-9. Next base: position 16,143 of record CAYFYM010000225.1, read on the forward strand.
GCGTTCTTCCTCCACGTGACGTCGTTGACGGCGCTCACCACCTGCCACACCTCGCCGTCCCTCACTATGGGGCTCCAGCTGTGGCTCACCCACCTCTCCTCGCCGCCGCAATGGACGCGGTACTCGGGTATGGCGCCGCCCTCGCCGCGGAGGCTCTTGGCGTAGAACGTCTCCAGCTTGTCCATGTCGTCTTCGTGGACCAGGTCGCCCCACATGCGGCGCCGGAGCTCCCCGGCGTCTACGCCGAAGACGCCTCGGCAGCTGGGGCTGATGTACGTGATGCTGCCCTCGGGCCTGGTGAGCACGATGACGTCCCGGACGTTCTCCACGATGCTCCTGAACTGCTCCTCGGACGCCCGTATCTTCTCCGTCTGGACCACCCGGTGAAGCGACTGGGAGACAAGGGTGCCCAGAGTGCCGAGGAGGCTCAGCTCCTGCTCGCCGACGCCCCCGGTGACGCCGACCGTCAAGGCGCCCTGGACGTCGCCCAGCCTCAACGGCACAACGACCCGGCCCCCCATGTCCGCAACCTGCCGGGTGGATTCGATCACGTCCGGCTCAGGCGCCTCTACGCGGCCGCTGGAGTAGACAGGCACCACCTTGCCGTCCCTGTAGACCGTGAAGCAGCAGCCGTAGCCGAACACGCTCTCCACGATGAGCGCGGTCTTCTCGGCGAGGCCGCGGAGGCTCCCCGCCTCGCTCAGCAGCCCCAGGCTGCCCCTCAGCTGCTCAAGCCTCTCCTGGTACCGGCGCTGCATGCCCAGCCTCCTGTATGTGGCGGCGTGGGATCGTATCCGCCTCGCCAGCAGCTGGTAGTGGCTCGGGTCGGGCTCCTTGCGCACGTAGTCGTCGACGCCCCGCTTGAACGCGGCCTCCGCGACAACCTCGCTGCCCCGCCCCGTGTAGAGGATGAACGGGACGGACGCCCTCTCCTTCACCCGGCGGCACAGCTCCATACCGTCTATACCCGGCATTATGTAGTCTGAGACCACGCAGTCCACGGACTCGTCCAGCGCCGCCAGCAGCTCGGCCGCGTCTCTGAACGACTCGACCACGAGCCCGGGGTCCGCGTCCTCGAGGAACGTCTTGGCGAACACCAGCTGGGCCTCCTCGTCGTCGATGTGCAGCACCCGCACCCCGCGCCCCCGGCTATCCTTCAAGATGGCTTGAACAAGGCTGAAAGATTTTTAGAGATTATAGAGACCCGCTCCATCAAATAGCTGTTTTAAACCCATAGCCCACATCGATACACCATGGACCCAGAAGCAGAGACATTGTTCAGTCTCGTAAAGGAGAAGCACGGAGACAGGATCGCCCCCGGGGAGCTTGATGAGGTGAGGAAGGCGGTGGAGAGGATCGTCGAGTCAGCCACGGAACTCAGGGAGGTGGAGCTGGGCAACTGGGACGAGCCCTTCAGCGTCTTCAAGCCATACAGGAGGGAGGGGGAGTGAACCCAGTCTACACGCCCCTGAGGAGTCTGTCAGAGAGCGTTCAGAGCGGGGAGGTCTCACCGGTCGAGCTGGCCGAGACCTTCCTAGAGCGGCTGGAGAAGCATGGACAGACACTGAACGCCGTCGTCACCCTGACCAAGGAAAGAGCCTTGAAGCAGGCGGGGAGAGCCGAGGAAGAGATCATTGACGGGAAGATCAGAGGCCCTTTGCACGGCATACCGTGGGGGGGCAAGGACCTGCTATCCACCGCCGGGATACCGACGACGTGGGGCGCCGCCCCCTTCAGGGACCGGGTGTTCGACGGCGACGCCGCCGTGGTGGAGAGGCTGGACGACGCGGGGGCCGTCCTAGCCGCCAAGCTCGCCATGATAGAGCTAGCCGGGGGCATGGGGTACAGGCAACCCAACGCCAGCTTCACCGGGCCCTGCGCCACCCCCTGGAGCCAGCGGCACTGGAGCGGCGGGAGCAGCAGCGGCTCAGGCGCCGCCGTGGCAGCCGGCCTCGTCCCCTTCGCCATAGGAAGCGAGACATGGGGCAGCATCCTCAGCCCGGCCAACAATTGCGGCGTCGCTGGCCTAAGGCCCACCTACGGCAGGGTTAGCAGGCGCGGCGCCATGGCGCTGAGCTGGACCCTGGACAAGCTGGGCCCCCTCTGCCTCACCGCCGACGGCTGCGGCATCGTGCTTGAGGCCGTCTCGGGCCACGACCCCGGAGACAGGTCCACCTCCAAGAGGCTGTACAGGTACGCGTTGAAGGGGGACGGCCTGAGGGTAGCCTTGCCTGAGGGGGTGACCGACGGCGTCGCGGAGCCGGTTAAACGCAACTACGAGGAGGCCGTGAGGGTGGTGGAGGGCTTCGCCGAGGTGGAGGAGATTGAGTTCCCGGAGTTCCCCTACGAGGCCGTCACGCGGACCATACTCAACGCTGAGGCCGCGGCCGCCTTCGACGAGTTCACCGAGCGTGGACTCGCCCGGGGCCTCACGGCCCCTGAGTGCAGATACGGCCCCTATGCCCGGACCGCCGTCCTCGCAGTGGACTACCTCAAGGCCCTGAGGCTGAGGGAGAGGATGGCCCGGATCGCCGAGGAAGCCATGGCGGGGTACGACGCTGTGGCGGCGCCCAGCCGAGGCACCACGGTCCCCGAGATCGACGAGGAGTTCAGGAAGAGCGCCCCGGGCACCGCCCGTGACGTCATGGGCGCCCTAGGTAACGGCGCTGGGCTGCCCGCCATATCCGTTCCCAGCGGCTTCGATGATGAGGGACTGCCCACGGGCATACAGTTCATGGGCAGGGCCTACGGCGAGAATGGCGTCCTGTCCGTCGCTGTGCAGTACCAGAGCCGCACCGGTTGGCACAAGGTGCACCCGGAAAGGTTCACCCCATGATCGATGAAGGAAAAGATAGCTTGCCGATAACAGGCGGCTACGTCCATCCGGGGACATCGAAGGCGCTCTCAGCGACGATGGACATGAGGTCATGGAGACGTCTCAACCAAGCACAGCCTCAACCACAAGTATACTTGCATACACTCCCGAAGGTATGGCTTTTTTATACAACCGTTGGCATGGATAGGGACGCGTGAAAATATTGGGGAGACGCATCCCATTCGAAGAGTATTACCCAATCAAAGACGAGTATAGGAGATTTGACGCACGGAAAACGGCTTTCTCTATAAGACGCCAGAAATATGGCACGGAAACGTTCAGCTACACCAAGAAGGTCTGGGACAAGATGCGGGCTGGGGCGCCCGGCTTCAGTCACCCCGATATCAGCTTCAAGAACGCGGCGAACACCTCAGATAACCACGACGGGATGGGAACAGGCTACTACTCGTGGGAGCCCCTCGGAGTATCAGTGAAGCCGGACGACGTGCCGAGGTGGGAGAAGACCGCAGGGGAACACGCCAAGGTGGTCA
>CAYFYM010000226.1:0-12677 GCA_964347405.1 uncultured Candidatus Bathyarchaeia archaeon
CAAGAGCCCCGGCCCAGAGATGAGGCGCCAGTACGAGGCGGGCTTCGGTGTGCCGTCCCTCGTGGCGGTGCACCAGGACGCCTCGGGGGAGGCGCTGGAGAAGGCGCTTGCCATAGCCAAGGCACTTGGCTCGGGGCGGGCCGGCGTCATAGAGACCACGTACAAGAACGAGACCGAGAGCGACCTATTCGGCGAGCAGGCCGTGCTCTGCGGCGGCGTGGACCAGCTCATCAGGCGCGGCTTCAAGGTGCTCACCGAGGCCGGGTACCCGCCCGAGTTGGCGTACTTCGAGGTCTGCAACGAGCTCAAGCTCATAGTGGACCTCATCTACAAGAGCGGCCTCGGAGGCATGTACAGGGCAGTCAGCGACACCGCCAAGTGGGGCGGCATGACAGTCGGCCCGCTCATCGTGGACGACCACGTCGAGGACAACATGAGGAAGGCGCTGAAGGCCGTCCGCGATGGAAGCTTCGCCAAGGCGTGGGTCGCCGAGTCCAAGGCGGGCGCCAAGAAGTTCGATGAACTCATGGCAGAGTGCGACGACCTGGAGATCGAGAAGGTCGGCAGACAGGTCCGCAGGATGAGCGGCCTAGAGAAGTAGACCACCCCCACCTAATCCCTTTTATTAGAAACGAGTTTCCCCTCATGGAAAAGCAGATGCGGCCATGAGCGTTTTCACCATGGGAGCCACGTTGTTCGCGTAACCGTTTTCAGATACATACGGTATCTGTGAGGCATGGACCGCTGGAAGTACTTCGACATAACCCATAAGATGCACCTCGTCTGCAACCCCATGGCGAAGGAAAAGTTCTACAGGCTATGCGACATCCTCCCCCTCAAGAAGGGAAGCCGCGTGCTGGACATAGCCTGCGGTAAAGGCGAGTTCCTGGTCAGGCTCGCCGAGCTGTACGGCGTCTCAGGGGTCGGCGTGGATCTATCACCGTACTGTATACGTGACTGTGAGGGAAAGAAAAAGGAACGGGTGCCTGAAGCCGATCTCGTTTTCATCGAGATGGATGGGGCAGACTATACACCTGAGGAAGGCTTGAAATATCATCTCGCTAGCTGCATCGGGGCGAGCTGGGTCTACGGTGGGCACCGTGGGACGGTGAAGGCTCTCTCCGATATGACGACGCCGGGGGGCTGGGTCGTAGTTGGTGAGCCTTTCTGGAGGAGGGAGCCAAGCGACGGCTACCTCGAAACACAGAACATGAGGAAGGACGACTACGGCAGCCACGTCGGTAACGTAAGGATAGGTGAGGGGCTGGGTCATAGATGCGTTTACACGCTGGTGAGCGACGAGGATGATTGGGACCACTACGAGGCGCTTCAATGGCTGGCAGCAGAACAATACATTGCTGAGAACCCAGGAGACCCTGACAACGAAGAGCTTCTCTCTAAGGTTCTCCATGGCAAGAACGCGTATCTGGAGGAGGGGCGGAGCACACTGGGGTGGGCTATCTACGTCTTCAAGAAACTCGGTTAACCCGAGGACACGATGACAAGTCGCGATGCGCTCACCGCTTTTATCACTCGAAGCATATTTGTTAACATGGAGCTGCGGAAGATGCAGGCGCTGTCGGGTGTCCTCGCTCCACCGCTTTTCCTCGCCGCAGTCTATTACATGTCGCTGAGCAGACCAGGGTACAGCCACGTATACAACGTCATAAGTGAGCTCGGTGAGGCAGGCTCACCCACCGCTTCCACGGCGTCCATTACGTTCATCGTGACGGGGCTCATGATCGTCTTCTTCGGGGTGGGGCTGCACTCGATGCTAAGCCGGGGCGGCCATAGGGCGTGGACGGGGGCGGCGGTGGCTCTCTACGGGCTGCTGGACTTCGTGGGCTCCGGCGTTTTCCCGTGCGACCCCGGCGGAGCATCCGTCACCACCACGGCCGCCATCCACGCGAACCTCACGGTACTCGGGGAGCTCGCCTGCCTAGCAGCGCCGTTTCTTTTCCTCCGGGACACGGAGGGGCTGGAGGACTGGGGCGGCCATAGACGCGTCTCCTTGGCCGCAGGCGCCGTGTTCCTCGTCTTGGCCGGGTTCCTACAGTACACGTTGAACGGCCACGTCCCCGGTGAACACGACACGCCTGTGGGGCTGGCCCAGAGGCTCCTCGTCGCGGCGTACCTCACATGGATATCGGCCACGGCGGCGAGGATGTACACATTGACGGCGGATAGAGCAATCTATACCAGCGATACCAACCGGATGCACCTGTCCATGCTTACATAAATGGAGTCTAGACCCCCCATCGACTACGCTAATATTTAGCCGAAGATAACCCCCCAGACGATTGAAAATGACCGAGAAACAGAGGCTGACCCTCGAGAAGCTGGACGAGGAGGCAAAGAAGAGGCTCGGCGAGCTCAAGAAGGCAGGGGCAGAGGCGTCCATCCAGCTGAAGGAAAACCTCGGAGACCTGAAGAAGTACACCGACGCGGCTGCGAGGCGGCTAAGCGAAGGCGGCTCCAAGGTGGGTGACAGAGCCAGAAAAGGCTGGACGGTGCTCATGACCAGAGCCAGGGAAGCCCAATCCAGCCTCCAGGAGTCCGTGGAAAAGAGAAGAAAAGAGTAGGCACCAGTTTTTTAGTAACCGGCGGCGGACGCCTCGAACCAAGTCACGCACCCCATATTAAGGTATCCGATAGAATGCATCGGAGACTGGAATTAACAGTTTATTCAAAGACCGTTATCACGAGCAGACGTTTCAATATTCACTCAGATAATACCAGCGTCGTCAAGGGGGTAGATATCAAGCACATCATATCCCGCAGATGCCGTCATCCAATACATCATTCAAAAGATACCAACCCACAAAACCCCTACTGTACCAAGTAACCTGACACAAACCACCCGGGTACGCAACAGGTTCTACGGATAACCTTTTTATTCTCGGCGGCGGCTATTCGCCGTACGACCCATAAAGGAGAGACAAAAATGGGGTATCGCTTTGTCAAGCCCCCTGAAGAGGGGCGCTAAGAAATGGGGTATCGTTTTCTCAGGTAGCCCCAGCGAGACACAGACCGACGGACCAGAAAGGTCCCGTGAAGAAACCGCGGCAAGCCTGAACGGCTTAGAGGCCAAGCAAGCATCGGAGGAGGAGAGACTTGGCTAGCATGACCGGAGCCAGGGCCTACGTGAAGGCGCTGGAGAAGCAGGGGGTCACCCACGTCTTCGGCATCACGGGCGCCGCCCTAATACCCATATGCGACGAGATGCTGGGCAGCGACATACGCTACGTACCAGGCGTCCACGAGCAGGGAAGCGCCCACATGGCCGACGGCTACGCCAGGGCCTCCGGGAGGCCCGGCGTGGTACAGGTGACCAGCGGACCAGGCGCCACAAACATAGTCACCGGCGTCGCCACCGCTCAGCTGGACAGCAGCCCGCTGGTGACGTTCACCGGTCAGGTCCCCATGGGCATGGTCGGCACCGACGCGTTCCAGGAGGTGGACATCATCGGCGTAACCGCCAGCATCACCAAGTGGAACCACCAGGTGAGGGAGGCCGGTCGCATACCGTGGGCCGTGAAGGCCGCGCTCCAAGTAAGCAACACCGGGCGCAAGGGAGCCGTCCTCATAGACATCCCCAAGAACGTCACCACCGACGAGGCCGAGATGGACTTCGACGCCCCCGTGGAGTTCCCGGGGTACCAGACGCGATTAGAGCCGGACCCCAGCGAGCTCGAATGGGCGGCTCGGGTGCTGGCGGAGGCGGAGCGGCCGGCCATCATCGCCGGCGGCGGAGTGGTCGCCTCGGGCGCGGCGCAGGAGCTCACGGCCTTGGCCGAGCTGCTGAACGCGCCCACCGCCACCAGCCTCATGGGGAAGGGGGCCATACCCAGCAGCCACCCCCTGAGCCTCGGGCTTCTGGGGATGCACGGCAGGACAGAGGCGAACTACATGATCCCCGACGCCGACGTGCTGCTCGTCGCGGGCTCACGTTTCAGCGACAGGACCACGGGAGCCCTGGCAGGGTTCGCGCCGGACGCCAAGATAGTGCACCTAGACATCGACAAGAGCGAGATCGACAAGAACGTGGACAGCGTCACCAGGGTCTGGGGTGACGCCAAGACCAGCCTGAGCCGGCTGGTTAAAAGGATCAAGGCACGGAGGATGCTGAACGGCGACGGCGACTGGGCCGATCGGATAGAGGAGCACAGGAAGAGCCTGGAGTGGCCCGACGACGCCAGCGACATCACTGGCCCCAACGTCATCAAGGCCATCAGGAAGGCGCTGCCGGGGGACGCCCTGGTCACGACGGACGTGGGCCAGCACCAGATGTGGGCGGCCATCCACTTCGACGTCTACGAGCCGGGGACGTTCATGACCAGCGGGGGCCTGGGCACCATGGGCTGGGGCACGCCGGCCGCCATCGGCGCCAAGGCGGCGAAGCCGGAGAGGACGGTGCTGAACATCGCAGGCGACGGCAGCTTCGCCATGACCGAGAACAACCTGGCTGTGGCCGTGGAGGAGGACCTCCCCATAGTCGTGGTGGTGTTCAACAACAGGATGCTGGGCATGGTGGCCCAGTGGCAGAGGCTCTTCATGGATGGACGGTACTCGGCGGTGCACAGGGACTACGAGCTGGACTTCGCCAAGCTCGCCAATATCTATGGGGCACACGGCGTCAGGGCGGAGACCATGAAGGAGTTGAACACCGAGCTAAGGAGGGCGGTAGACGCCGACTACACGACGGTCATCGACGTGCCCATCGACCCCGAGGAGAATGTGTACCCCATGATCCCGCCGGGGATGGGGCTAAAGGACATACTCACGGAGGACTGACTGCCCCCGGCCCGCTACTCGCGCTGCATGTCCTCTTTCAGCGCCTCAACGATCTTCTCCGTGGCTATGGGGATCACCTTGTCCGCAAGCTTCACGGATGAGAGGGATGGGTCGCCGATGCCTCCCGTGATGTAGTTGTCGTCGAAGTAGGCGGCGGAGGGGGCTCTCGTAGGCGTCCTGCCGCCCATCATCTTGGAGTCGTAGCGTGTCTCCTGAACCTTGATCTTGTCCTTCTGGACGAGGTCGGGCCTGAACTTCAATATCATGCTGGTCTCGTAGAAGCCGCTGTGCCCGTAATCCACCCCGGGCGCCCACTCCTTCACCGTCTCGGACGCGTACTCGGACCACTTGACGAAGTATAGTTTTAACCCGATCTCCCGCTCTATCATTAGGCGCGTCACCTCTATCGGGGCCACGTTGCCGCCGTGGTAGTTAACTATGAGAAGCCGTTTGGCCCCGTGCTGCTTGACGCTCCAGGCGATGTCCTTGATTACGCTCATATACGTTTCCTCGGTCAAAGTGACTGTGCCTGGAAACCTGATGTGGTGCAGAGACTGCCCGTAGACGAGGGTGGGCAGCATAACCATCTTCAACCCACCGGAGTTCTCGACGAGATACTTGGTGAGCTCCTCGGCGCGGATGCTGTCCACCGACACGGGGAGGTGAACAGAGTGCTGCTCTATGCTTCCAGTAGGGAGCACGACGAAGTCAGCCTCCTTGAAAGCCGTGCGTGCCTCCTCGTAGGTCATGTCCCAGAGAAATGCCTTCGACATGATCTGTACTTGGTTCACGGAGATTAAAGTGATGGGGCTTCCGAGGGGCTATCCCCCGGTTGGCCCAGGGAGTATTTTAAAACCTAGATTGCCTCAGGGGTATACGTGAAACCCTTAAACGTCATCAGCCTCCTCGTGGAGAACAAGCCCGGCGTCCTCTTCAACATCAGCAACAACTTCAGGCGCAAGAACTTCAACATCCACAGCATCACCGCCATCGCCGGCGAGGACGAGGACACGACCAGGATCACCATCACGTCCAGAGGCGACGTCCATGAGATCACCAAGCTCGTCGAGCAGCTGGACAAGATGGTGGACGTAATAGTAGTCAAGCGCCTTGACCCCCTGAGGACCATCCAGAGGGACCTGGCGCTGGTGAAGCTGCACACCGTTGACCCCATGGCCCAGGAGGAGGCCCTTGAGACCATCAACCACTACAAGGGGCTGATACTAGACATCAAGCCGGACACCATAGTGGCGCAGGTCACGGGCTCCGTGAACGAGGTGAGCGAGTTCATGCGAGACGTCAAACACATAGGCATCATAGAGGCAGCCCGCACCGGCATCACGGCCATCGAGAAGGGATGGATCACCCTCGAGGAGACCCACGTTTTATAGCCCATCAATCTTTATCCACATAGCATATGCCTGATAGCCGTTAAGTTACCCCTTTTCCTATGGTCCGCGGCCCAACCTTCAAGTTAAAAAAGATATTCAGACTGTAGGGGCTTTATCTCAGCACCTTCTTGAAGACCCTGAGGTCGTTGGCGCCCAGTATCTTCCTGATATCCTCGTCGGAGTATCCTCGTGACACCATGCCCTCGGTGAGGCTCGGGAACTTTGTGATGTCGTCGAGACCGGGGAAACCGCAGCCTCCGTCGAGGTCAGAGCCGACGCCCACATGGCTCGTGCCCACCAGCTCGACGGCGTGGTCTAGGTGGTCGAGCCAGTCCTCGACTGTGACCTTCTTGAGGGCATCTGGGTCGCCGAAGCCTATGCCGTCCTTGATAAAGCCCGCGCAGAAGCTGAGGTTCATGACGCCGCCCTTCTCCGCCAGCGCCTTGATCTGGTCGTCCGTGAGGTTCCTGTGGTGGCTGCAGAGCGCCTTGCAGTTGCTGTGGGTGGCGACGACGGGGTCGCTGCTCTGCTTGATGACGTCCCAGAAACCCGTCTCGTTGATGTGGCTGATGTCCACGAGCATCCCTAGCCTGTTCATCTCCTGGACCACCTCTACGCCGAAATCGGTGAGGTGGCTCCCTGAGTCCGATCCAGAGCCGTCGCCCAGCTCGTTCCGGGGGAAGTGGGTCAGGGTGAGGGACCTGACGCCGAGCCTGTATATCGTCCTAAGAGCCTCTACGCTGCCTTCGAGGGGCTCCCCGCCCTCGACGGTGATCACCGCCGCGATCTTTCCGTCCTTTACCGTCCGGGTTATCTCGCGGTGGCTCGTCGCGACCGCTATCTGGTCGGGGTAACGCTCCACCTCCAAGGTGAAGGCGTCGAGCATCTGTACGAGGCGGCGCAGCCTAGCCGTGTAGAGGGGGCTGCCGTACATGGCGAAGAGGAGGCAGTCGACGCCCCCCTCCCTTATACGGGGGATGTCTATCTGACCGTGCTCCGATCTCTCCCCCAGCGTCCTCCTGGGCGAGGGGGGGTTGGCTACGGATGTGATGAACGGGGGGGACTTGATCAGGTGGAGGACGGTGTCGTTGTGGGTGTCAACCACCAGCGAGTCCTCGTGGAGCGTTCTCGCTCTGTCTATCTGCTCCTTGGTTAGGTTGAACATGGGTGTCTATTGACGGCGCGGGAATATATCAGGATCGAAAAACGGGGAGGGAGGCTTAGCCGTGTATGGCGCTCTTGATGCCGCGCCGGGCGATGACGTTGTCCATGGCCTTCTGGGCGTCCCCCACCTTGAACCTGTGCGCCACTATGTCGCGGAGCGGTAGTCTGTCCACGCTCAGCTTCATGAGGTCGAGGCAGGTCGCGAACTGGGTCGGCGGGTACGCCCAGCTGCCCAGTATGTCCATGTCCTTGAAGCAGATGGTGTGCGGGTTTATGGGCACGGGCCCAGGGTCGGTGTAGTGGCCCACCTCCACGAACCTGCCTCCGCGGCGGGTCATGTCGATACCTTCGGGCACCGCCGCCGGGACTCCGACGCACTCTATGACCACGTCCGCCCCTAGGCCGCCTGTGAGCCTGTTGACCTCGACTACTCGTTCCTCGACGGACTCGTGCTGCCTCATGTCGATGACGTGGTCCGCGCCGAGCCGCTCCGCCATCCTCAGCCTCTCGTCGACCATGTCCACGCTGATGATGTTGCCGGCGCCCGCGAGCTCGGCGGTGGCGACCGCGAGAAGCCCTATGGCCCCGGCGCCCTGCACGACGACGCTTCCGCCGGTCCTGAACCCCTCGCCGTAGGTGGGCAGCCCCGGGGCGGCGGCTCTCTCGAAGGCCCTGCTGCTAACCGCCATGGGCTCGGACAGCACCGCCACCTCAGGCGGCACCTCCTCCGGCACCCTGTAGACCCAGAAGTGCTCGGCGTCCACGTACACCTTCTCGGCCCACCCGCCGTTGAGGTGGGGGGGCTCCGCGCTGGTCATGTTCACGCCTAGGACCCTCCTGTTGGTGCACAGAGTCGGCTTGTGGGGCATGAAGCGGCAGCCGTAGCAGTCCCCGCAGAAGCGGTTGGTGCCCGGCACCACGGCGACCCTGTCCCCGACGTCGATGGGGTGGCCCTTCACCTCGTAGCCTTTAGCCTCGTCGCCTATCTCCTCTACTATGCCGACGAACTCGTGGCCGGGTATCACCGGATAGGAGAGAGCCATCTTGCCGCCGTACATGTGCATGTCGGTCCCGCAGACGCCGCAGAGCTCCATCTCGAGCAGTATGCCGTTGGCCTCGACCTCTGGCACCGGGTAGTCCGTGGTGGATAGCTTCTCGACGCCCTCCAGGATAGCTGCTTTGACCATGCCTAGGAGTATGTGCTAGGAAATTAAACAGTATGGGGTATCGATATAAGACCCGGTTCCTAAGATGACACTGCTATGCCTGAAAAGCTTAAGATAACGGTGTTGAAGAGGCAGGACCCGAAGGACATATTCGACGAGTACCCAGTGGCCGAGCGGGACTGGTTTGTTCCCTGCAGCGTCTATGAGGATGGCCAGGAGTTCATCCTGGATGGGATGAAGATGCCTGAGGGCTTCTGCGGCAGCGCGTGGCAGACCATCTACCCCAACGTGAGGACCCTGGGCTTCGGGGGCAACCTCCCCTACTTCGAGGAGGAGGGAGTCTCCGTCACCTGCTGCGCAGACGGCATGAGGCCGGTAATCTTCAAGATCGAGCGCATAGAGTAACCCCTTTTCTTTTCTCTGACAAGAGATATAAACCGTCACCCCCACCCACTCTGATCTGTATGTGTCAGCTAGCAGCTTATGTCGGGGACAGGCCCATCGCACCCCTTCTCCTCAGAGCACTTGAGTTGCAGGAGCCCTTGTACGGAGGCCACGCCACCGGCATGGGCGTCCTGAAGAGAGACAGCATCGAGGTGGTGAAGGCTCCGGGTCACCTCAGGCACGTGGTGGAGACCACTGGTATCGAGAAGCTGGAGGGCACCTGCAGTTTGGCCCACAGCAGGTACAGCGACAACGCGAGGGACAACGTGGACTATAACACCGCAGAGATGGCCCACCCGTTTCTCAGCGACGATGGCAGGATAGCCCTCATGCACAACGGCGTCATCGCCAACTACCGGGAACTTTGGAGGGAACTCGAAAAGAGCCACACCTTCAGGAGCCACAGCACAGTGGTCGACAACATAACCGACAGCGAGGTCGCCGTCCACATGCTCAGCGACGCGGTAGACCAGGGGATGACAGTCACCGAGGCGTTCCAGAGCATGACGCCGAGACTGAGGGGCACGTTCCTGCTGGCTGCCATCCACGTGGGCGAGCCAGACACAGTGTACATCGCCAACTGGTACCAGCCCTGCTACGTTGCCGTGGGAGATGACGAGGCTATGTTCGTGAGCAGCAGGAGAGGCCTCATGCACGTGGTCGACGTGATGGACAGGGTGTTCCAGCCGCCTAAGAACAGCGTCATCAAACTGACCAGGGACGGCGTCGAGGTAGAGGTCATGGATAGGGGTAGGAGCATACCGTGGATGCAGATGAACAGGTTCGAGGCGAGAAGACTCATCCTGGCCAAGCTGGAGGAGGCGGGGCGGCTCGACTTGAGGCAGCTCTTCAACGCGCTACACCCGGAAGGCTGGGGGAAGGTGTTCGGGATATCCCCCGAAGAGTGGAAGAGGCACAGGAGGAACGGCGTCTATGTTAGGAACCCCTACTTCGAGTTGCTGGAGGAGCTTGTCGCCGACGGGGAGCTGCAGGAATCCATAGATCCGCGGACAGAGGGCGGGTTCGCTGGCTGCCCCAGGTTCAGCTACGCACTGTCGTAGCTTTCAACAACATTTATATAATTTAGGTATACCTAAATTTGGGATGGGTTTGGGTAGCGAAAGCGTGGAAGAGTACCTCGAAGCCATATACGGATTCAACGAGCGGGGAGAGCTAGCCAGAAACCAGGCACTGTCCGAGAAGCTTAAGGTAAGCCCCCCGAGCGTGACCCAGATGATCAAGCGCCTCGCGGACGAGGGGCTGGTCGAGTACGAGGCCTACCGGGGGGCGTGCCTCACCGGGAAAGGCATGGCGCTCGCCCAGAAGGTGGTGCGCAAGCACCGGCTCATCGAGAGGTTTCTATACGACTTCCTGAAGCTGCCTCTGGAGAAGGTCCATGACGAGGCTTGCCGGATGGAGCACGGCGTCTCTGACGAGGCGGCCGTGGCCCTGTGCAAAGCCATGAACAGCCCCGAGACCTGCCCCGACGACTCCCTCATACCGGAGTGCCCCCTTGACGTGGAGGGCTGCAGCGAGTGCGAGGAGGCGAGGGAGGCGGCCGGGCCAGAGCATCCTCTCATGACCCAGCTCAGCAACCTGAAGCCGGGGGAGGAGGGCAGAGTCGCCTTCATAAGGGGGGGCAGACACGCCACCCAGAGGATCATGGACATGGGGCTGACGCCCGGCACATACGTAAAGATGGTTAAGGCGGCTCCTTTCAGGGGGCCCGTGGAGGTCGAAGTCAGGGGCACCAGCCTCGCCCTCGGTAGGGGCCTGGCGAACCAGGTGTTCATCAACGTCGACGACGAGGGAAGACCATGGATGAGGGCCCACCCCCACGGCCCACACCACAGCGCATCCCCGTATTGAAGTGGAAAAGTTTGTCTCTGAGGAAGCTGAGGGTCGCCCTAGCGGGAAATGCGAACGTTGGTAAAAGCGTCATTTTCAACCAGCTAACGGGGCTGCACCAGCACGTTGGCAACTGGCCCGGGAAAACCGTCGAGCGGGCCGAGGGCACCCTCTTCTATGGCGACATCGAGATAGAGGTCGTCGACCTCCCTGGGATATACAGCCTCAGCACCTACAGCATGGAGGAGCTGATCAGCCGAGAGTATATAGCGGTCGAGCAGCCAGACGTCATAATCAACGTGGTTGACGCCAGCGCCCTGGAGAGGAACCTTGCGTTCACCGTTCAGCTCCTTGAGCTCGAGCCCCGTATGGTCGTGGCGTTGAACCAGATAGATGTGGCCGAGAGCAAGGGCGTCATAGTCTACCCTGAGGAGCTGAGCAGGCTTCTGGGCGTGCCTGTGGTGCCCACGGTGGCTGTGAAGGGCGCAGGGCTCACGGAGCTCATGGAGAGGACGGTGGAGGCGGCGGAGAGGGGGGAGAAGGCGAAGCCCCTGACGTATGGCCCCGAGATCGAGGGAAGGGTGGGCGCGATCGCCTCCATGATAGAAGCGGAGACCCCCTACCCGAGGAGGTGGGTGGCGGTTAAGCTCCTCGAAGGGGACGACGAGATAACCGCGTACGTTTACGGGCGCCAGCCGGGTCTCCGGGCCGAGGTCGACAGCGCGGCGGCCTCCTTAGAGGAGATCCACCGCCACGACGTGAGCAGCGTAGTCGCCTCCGAGCGTTACTATATAGCGAGCGCCGTGGCGCACGAGTCCTCTAGCCACGTCGTGCCGGAGAGGGGGCTCCGGGAGGCTCTGGCGGACGCTACCACCCACCCAGTCTGGGGCTACCTCTTCATGGTAGCCAGCATACTCACCACATTCTTCGTGATATTCAGCTTCGGAGACTGGCTCGCAGGGGCTCTGGACGAGGCGTTCATGGGCGTTAAAGCCGTGTACGTGGCCGTGCTGGGGCCTGGGCCAGCGGCGACGTTCATCTGGGACGCCGTAATAGACGGCTTCATAGGAGGCGTCGTTGTCGCGTTGCCCTACATAGTCCCCTTCTACCTTGTTCTGTCGGTGCTAGAGGACTCGGGCTACCTGGCACGAGTTGCGTTCCTCATGGACTCCGCGATGCACGCCATAGGACTCCACGGCAAGGGGTTCATCCCGGTCATGCTGGGGTTCGGCTGCAACGTCCCAGCCGTGCTTGGGGCCAGGATAATGGAGACGGAGCGGGAACGCCTCATCTGCGCCTTCGTCGGGAGCCTAGTTCCCTGTGCCGCCCGCAGCATAGTGATCATGGGGCTCGTGGCTTCCTACGTGGGGTTCAGGTGGGCGCTTCTGCTCTACATCATCGACTTCGCGCTGATATTCGTCCTCGGCAGGATCGCGTACAGGGTGGCACCGGACGAGCCCGTGGGGCTGATAATGGAGATACCTGGTTACAGGGTGCCGTCGCCGAGGACGACGGCGCAGCGCACCTGGTTCAGGCTCAGGGGCTTCGTCTTCGAGGCTTTCCCCATCATGATCGCCGGCAACTTCGTGATACAGGTGGCGTCGATACTCGGCGTGCTCGGCGTGGTCGAGGGGGCGATGAGCCCAATCACCGTGGGGTGGCTCGGGCTGCCCTCCGCCGCCGGCGTTGTCCTCATCTTCGGGGTGCTCAGGAAGGAGCTTACCCTCATACTCCTGGGCACGCTGCTGGGGGGGAACGACTTCTCCATGTTCATGTCGCCCGCCCAGATGTTCGTGTTCGCCTTCGTGGTCATGGTCTACGTGCCCTGCATCTCGACCATCGCCGCGCTGGTGGAGGAGTTCGGGTACAG
>CAYFYM010000227.1:0-10253 GCA_964347405.1 uncultured Candidatus Bathyarchaeia archaeon
TCATCACAAACAAGGGGACGGAGAACGACCCAGACCATAGGCCGGACCTCCTGAACCATGAAGCACCCATCTGCATAGGGATATACTGCCTCAGAAACCGGGGGAAGGCCGTCATAAGGACCAACGTCGTAGAGAACATGAACTCGAGAGGGATACTCGTCACCGACAACTGGGGATCAGCGGACATAAGGATCGAGGGCAACACGGTGATCTCCGAGGTCTTCGGCGCGTACCCCTACAACAGCCACGTGGCCGGGGTAGGGTTATTCATACAGAGCGCATGGACCGAGCCCAGATCAGGGGCCCGGGTGGAGGTCAAGGACAACAGGATCGTCTGCGACAAGGTTAACTACTGCGGGGTAGCGGTCTTCGGCCCCTCCGCGTACCGTGAGGGCTCAGGCAAGCTCGACGAGTGCATCGTAAGGGACAACGAGATCGAGCTGAAGGAAGGCTCGATAGGGGTCTTCATCAGGAAAAGCGACTACACCGAGGTCGTCGGCAACAGGATATCGGGCAGGGCGTACTACGGCCTCCAAGTCAGCGGGAGCGAGAGCCGCGGCGGCATAGAGCTGGGGGCGAACCACAACGTCTTCGAGGGCAACGACATGGAGGACCTCGTTATCAAGGAGCCCGACGGGTACAGCGACGGCCACGTGGATGGGCGAATGTTCACGGGCGAAGACGGGAGGTCGGCGACAGCCCATGTCTGGCTCGACAGACACTCCAGAGCCAACGTCGTCAGAGTGAAACCCGGTGAAATGGTAATCGACGAGGGAGAAGACAACAAGATAAGCGTCCATAGATGAGTAAGCTATTACTCGCTTCTCATGGAATGTTTGCTGTAAGCGTGAAGGGCGGGCAGGCAACGTGAATACGTGGAACATTCTCATGGCTTTCATGGGAGTCTTCATCAAGCCCTTTAGCTAGTATGGCTTAAATACGCCGTGCTGGATCCGTGGTTTTATCTTAATGTTATGGTATTTATTCTAACATAGTAAGAAATTTAACTAGAATGCCCTGTATTTAAAAGGTGGATGGGGGTAAGGTGTTACCTTGGCATCAACACGATATCCTTTCCACCCCATCCACATAGTTAAAGGATATAAACCACGGCTTTCCTTCACTTTACAGTGAAAAACATGTCCAAGCCCTACCGTCACGTGAGGTTCCGGTGGTGGGACACCGTGGACCTGGAGGAAGCGAAGGAGGAGCTCGCGGAGAGCTACAAGGTCAAAGATGTGGAGTACACCGAGGACCCGTCGTCCCTCTACAAGGAGGACAGGCGGGAGATAGTGGCCGAGGCGGACACCCTCAAGGCCAGCCTCTCCCTGTACCGCGTCGTGCTGAACCAGGAGAAGGCGGCGCCCTTCAGCAGGAAGGACAAGAAGCTGAGGGACAGGATGCACGAGCTCTACCCCCACGACAGGCCGACGCCGTTCCCCTGGTCGTTTAACCCGGAGCCCAGGTTCGACGTAGAGAAATAGGCGTAAAGCTACCAATTTTTTTTCTCCACGATGCTATGTGGTTTAACCCGTTGGTGGATACAGGCGCCTTCGTCAAAGGTTAAATCTCTTAAAAGCTACGTGGATGGATGCGACAAACCTTGGAAAGGCGTGGATGCAGGCGTCTGATGAATGCATCCCTCATCGTCATCACGGCCGTGGTTTTCTTCTCGCTCTACATCACGGCAGCCGTGTCCTCGGCGGAATACGCGGAGATCGAGGGCCGCGTCATGGAGGAGGGGACAGGGGCCCCGGTGGAGGGGGCAAGGGTTGAGATACTCAGGGTGGGCCGGTGGCGGCGTCACGCGTCCAGATGGGAGAGCGTGCACTCGCTCACCACGGACTCCGGTGGCGGGTTCACCGCCATGCTGGAGGCAGGCGTCCAGCACAGGATAATGGTCTACCACATGGACAGCGGTTACGTCTACGTGCCCTACGGGGACCACCTGAACCTGGACGCGGGCGAGGCCAGCCTAGACGTTGAGCTGAAGAGGTGCGCCATGGTCGAGGTGAAGGGGCTGGCGTACTTCGTGGAGACCACGGCTATACCTTCGACGTCGATGAGGGTGGTTGACTACGAGACGGGGGAGAGCATACTCTCCGGGGGCATGTCCCTCACCTACGGCACCCTCGGCGAGTCGTTCACCTCTTACTTGAGTCTACCCGGCGACGTCTTGCTGGTGCCCGCCGGCACACCTTTCAAGCTGCACATCAGATCGACAGTTGGCTCCAGCCGCCATGCAGTAACCCGGGAGCTTGATGTGGACGTCTTCGCCGCCGGGCTAGCGGCTGGCGTGGAGGAGGAGGTGGACCTCAGGAGAATCGTGCTGCCTGAGAGCATAGAGTACGTGGCCGGCGGCGTGTCCAGCCTGGAGGCGCTGCTGCTTGAGAAGGAGGGCGAGGGCTTCTACCTGGCCGTGGAGAGGCAGAGGCTCAGCCGCGCCACCGGGCTCGTCGCCGAGGCGGCGGCCCGGATGGAGGCTGGCTCATACGAGGAGTCGTTCACCAGCCTGCGGGAGGCGTACATCGTGTTGACCGACGTCCGGGGCGCGGTGGAGGGCATGGTGGGCGACGCCGCCAGGTCCACGTACACGCTTATACTGTTCATAGCGGCCACCAGCCTCGTCGCTTCCAGCCTCTTCTACGAGAACACAGCCCTGAAAGCCGCGTGCTCAGCCGCCGCCTACGCCGCGCTGCTGTACGCCTTGACGCGGCTTCACCCCGGCGTCGCCCTCGTGGTGTGGGGGGACTTCGTGGCCGTGGCGGCGGCGTCCATAGTGGCGGTGAACGCGGCGGCCGTCCTAGCGCCGGTTCTTCTCTCAAGGTGGCGGGGAGGCGACGGGGTGCCATTACCGACGCTGGTGGTGCCCATGCTGAGCGTCGCCAAACGGGGCCTCAGGAGGAGGTGGCTAAGGTTCGGGCTGACCCTAGTAAGCGTCCTCATGCTGGTGGCCAGCTTCATCAGCCTGACCAGCTTCTCTTCGGGGTACGGCCTCAGCCTCGCAAGACGGAGCGCAGGGACGCCTCAATCACTGGGAGTGCTCATAAGATCCCCTAACCCGCCGCCGGAGGAGGCCGCGGCCCCCTTCAGCGGCGGCGAGGGCGCGGCGGGCTCCACGCCACTGGAGGGGAGGCTCGTGACGTGGTTCATGGAGGACGCCGACCCCCTATACGCGGTGCCCAAGTACGTTAACCAGCCTCAGCGCCAGTACAGGGAGGCGTACAACCCGTTCGGGAGGCTGGACGGCGAGCCCGTATTCGGGGTGCTGGCAGTGGCGCCGGGCCTGGAGGCGGCGATGAACGGGCTGGACCGTGCGGTGGTGCAGGGCAGGTACCTGAAGGACGGCGAGGCGGGAGCCGCGCTCGTAGGCGTCTCCCTCGCCGAGAGCCTCGGGAAGACGGTGGGGGACGCCGTGGAATTCACGTCGCTGGACGGGACCCACGTCTTCGAGATCGTGGGCTTCCTCGGCGACGACGAGCTCGCCTCCATAGTCGATCTGGACGGTGAGCCCATCCTGCCGCAGAAGATCATCGAGCTTGAGCGCATCGAGATGGACGGCCCCGACTACGTCTTGGAGGGCCTCGCCTACTGCGACTCATCCGAGGTGCTGGTGGTGAACCAGGCCACAGGGGCAAACGTCTCCCGGATATGGATAAACAGGATCAATCTGGTGTTCGAGGACGGCTATGATGTGCTGGGCTTCGCGTCCTCCACCGCCCTCAACAGGGGCTTCAGGGTCTGGGCTTCGTCACCGGAGGGGGTCTACCTCGCCCAGCTCGCCGGCTACTTCCAGGGCAAGGGGCTGCCCATACTTGTGCCGTGGCTCATAGTGGCTCTAAACGTCGTGGTGACGATGCTGAACTCGTACTACGAGAGGAGGCACGAAGTCTCCATCTACTCCAGCGTAGGAATGAACCCCAGCCACATCTCAGGCGTGTTCCTCGCCGAGGCCGCCGTCATAGGGGTGGTCGCCGGGTGTCTGGGCTACCTGCTGGGGCTGGGCGCCTACAAGTTCATCTTCATGGTGACGCCGACGCTGCAGGTGAAGCAGAAGGTATCGGCGTTCTGGAGCCTCGCCGCCATAGGGATGAGCCTCTCGGCGGTCCTCATGGGCGGGCTGGTCGCCTTGAGGAACAGCACCGTGATAACGCCGAGCCTCCGCCGAAGGTGGAGGACGGAGAGGGAGGGGGCGGCGGAGCCCTACAGGGTGCCTGTGCCGGTGCGCGTCTACGAAGAGGAGGCGGAGAGGTTCATCGCGTTCCTCGAGGCGAGGCTCCGCGACGCCCAGGGCGGACGGGCGTTGGCGACTCGGATGATAAGGGTGACGGAGACCAAGGAGCCCCGGGGCTGGATCATCACCTTCAACTACGGGACGATCAACGCCACCATGTCGGACATATACACGAAGAACACTTTGACGGTTGAGCGCGGCGGCGACGGCACGTACCACGCCGCGCTCATCTGCGAGGGGAGCGAGGAGGGGGTGCGGGCGACGGGCGGCCTCATGAGGCGCATCGGCCTGGACTGGGGCCTGGAGCGGGACAGGGGACGCTAGGTAACGTTAATTGCCCAAGCCGCCCATTTACGTGTATGCTGTACCCTAGGATAGGGCTGGTGACGGTCCTCGCGGACGACGTCGATGCAATGAAGGGCTTCTACAGTGGCGTGCTCGGCTTCGAGGTCGTGGAGGACTTGGGGAGGTACGTGGAGTTCAGGTCGATGGGCGTCCGGTTCGCCGTCTGCGCAAGAGAAGTGATGCTCGCCCACACGGGCCACCCGAGCTACGGCGAAGAGGCGCGTGGGCAACGCTTAGAGCTGGCTTTCCCGGCGGGGACGCCTGAGGAGGTAGACGCTCTCTACGAGACGCTTGTTAGGAGGGGCGCCGCGGCCGTGAAGCCCCCGGAGAACATGCCGTGGGAGAGAAGGACGGCGTTCATAGCGGACCCCGAGGGAAACATCCACGAGATATACTCGCTTCATGAAGGAGAAGACTTCTAGCATCCGCTAAGGTCAGCTAAAAAAGAAAAAATGTGGGGGGTTAGCTTATTTCGCCTTCCTCGACCTTCCAGTTGAACTCCACGTTCCCCTTGGACTTGCCTGTCTTGTCGGTCTCTGTGTAGGTGACGGTGATCTCCTCGTAGTTCAGCGTTATCGTCTCCACGGGCAAGCCCTCCTCGGTGCTCCCGCTGCTGTAGAAGCTGGTCACCATGACGTTCTCCAGCTCGTACTTGTAGTACGTGAAGGGGCCTCCTTCGCCCGCCCGGCAAACCTCTAGCACCAGCGACGGTATGACCTCTCCCTTGGCGCATTTCTCCATGAGCTTTGGGCTCGACTTGTCCAGCTCCTTCACCACGACGATGTCCTCCAGCACCACGTTGCCTCTCCTCCTGGTGGTGCCCGTGGCCCCGGCCTCGGGGTCGGCCATGCCCATGCTATAGGATAGCACCTCGATCCAGTCCTTGTGGGCGACGTCAGTCGACTCTCCGTCGATCCCGGTTATCTGGATGAACATCATGCCGGCGCTGCCTGTGCTGGAAACCGTGGTCTCCGGCGCCTCGTCGCCGCCTGACCCGAACAGGTCCTCCAGTATGCCGTGCACCCCTGTGCCCTGTAGGCCGAGGGTCTGCTGTGGGACGAGGTTGACCGCCATGGACAGGATCAACGCCATAGCGAAGAGTGGGGTTAAAACTTTTCCAGAAACTGTGTACACCTCCAAGAGAAAACCTGTCCCTCGAAAGTATATATTATTCCTCGACGGGCCCGTGGCTACGATGCCCAGCTGCAGCCTTTCCTTGTTCCACCGCTTGTTGCTCTGGTGTAACGTTTTTTACTCATCTCACTTATCAGCAGGGATACCCGCTTCGATGTGAGGAGCTGTGAAGGCGGTTCCATGAACATACGATTGATCAACCAAGAAGATGTCCAGGATTTCATCGGCTGCTACCTCGAGATATGGAGGAGCCTGAAGGGCATCCTACCGGACAGATACGTGGATGACCAGATCAAACGAGCTTCCAGCAAGGAATTTCATTTAAAGATGATCAACGAGGTCAGTGACCCGGTTAACCTTTTGATGTTGGCCACGGAGCGGGCTGAAGCCGTCGGCGTAGCATGGGGCAGCCACAGGGAAGACGGTTCAACCTGGCTCACCTTCCTCGGGGTCAAGCCCGCCCACAGGAGGAAGGGGGTCGGCAGGGCTCTGCTCGCCAGATTCATCGAGGAGTCGAGGAGCAGGGGCTCGAATAAGGTAAGCCTGGACACTGACCCCCGCCTGATACCGGCCGTCAGGTTATACGAGAGCACTGGGTTTGTCGTTGAAGGCACGGCCGAGAATCCGTATGGGCTTCAGCTCGTCGTGTACAGCTTGGACACAACGATATGAAGCTGGGCGCTGCTCGTGTTTAAAGCATAAATGCGCATGAGCCGATACCATTGGGAGGATCAGACATTGGGTAGACTGGATGGCAGAGTCGCGGTCGTCACGGGTTGCGGAAGGGGCTTCGGCAGGGCAACCGCCAGACTCTTCGCGGGTGAGGGGGCCATGCTCTCTGTGTGCGACGTCGTCTCCCGGGGGGAGCTGGAGGACGGCGTCGGCTCCGAGATCGAGTCCATGGGCGGCACGGTGACGTGCTTCCAAACGGACGTCTCCGACGAGGACCAGGTCGCATCCATGGTGGCTGCCACCGTAGACGAGCTCGGGGCCGTGGACATCCTGGTGAACAACGTCGGCGTGTCCGGGCCCACCAAGATGTGCATGGACATCACGCGGGAGGAGTGGGACAAGACCATGTCGGTCAATCTCGGCGGCATGTTCCTCTGCACCAGGGCCGTCCTCCCGGAGATGGTGAGGAGAAAACGGGGCCGGATCATCAACCTGAGCTCCATCTCGGGGAAGAACCCCCAGCCCTACAGGACACCCTACGCGACGTCCAAGATGGGGGTCATCGGGTTCACCCGGTCCCTGGCAGCCGAGGTGGGCCGACACAACATAACGGTGAACGCCATATGCCCCGGGTTCCCGGGAAACGAGAGGAACGTGGAGGTCGCCAGGGACCTAGCGCGTCACCTGGGCAGGCCTTTCGACCCGAACGAGTACCGCGTGGAGATGGAGGAGATGAGGAGGGCGGGCGTGCTGGGCGGGCGCTATCTATCGAACGAGGGCCTCGTTGGGGCCTCGATAACCCTAGACGACGTGGCGAACGTGGCGCTGTTCCTCGCATCAGACGAAGCGGGCAGGATCACCGGCCAGGACATAAACGTGTGCGGCGGATTGGTGATGTGGTAGAGGCAACTAACCCGTCGCCACGCATCACTCGGCTGTGTGGCTTGCCGCCTTCTCAACCGATACACCTAACCCTCTTCACCGTCCGTTCACTCGATGATCTTGTCAAGAAATCCTTAACTTAAAAAGACTCAAACATTTTATCCCTTTTCGGTATACTACTAAGCCTGATGAATCGTATAGCCAAAAGGGTACTTGCAGGTATATGTTTACTGATCCTTGTTGCATCGTTGGTTTGGTTCCACGCTAATTCATTAGATTTTGGTTATTCCCAATCATCGATTATATGCAGTTTCTGTCACTAACACACTGATTTATCGATGATTTTATGGGGTTTAACCAAATCCCTGATTATATCCTCACATCGATGATTTTATCCTAACTTGACTCTACTATGTTTGTAAATGGTGTACTAAATGGGTAGATTGAGATTTGGAGTTATTTTAGCAAATGATCCTGAAGACGATAGTCGAGGAGAAGCGTTTGTCCAAAAGATTATCAATTATTTAGATATTCTTGATGATGCTTATGAATCAGTTTGGATCCCAGATCACCTTATTCCCACACATCCTATACCTCCACGTAATGATGATCAAGTATTCAGGAATGATTATCTTGAGTGCTTAACCACAACAAGCTACTTTATGCCACTGTATCCGAGCCTATTTTTCGGTCAGGCCGTAATATGCAATAGCTTCCGAAACCCAGCCTTGTTAGCGAAAATGACCTCAACACTTCAAGTTTTAAGTGGAGGAAGATTCATCCTAGGAATCGGAGCTGGATGGTATCCCTTTGAGCACATACAATATGGATACAAGTATCCCTCCCCAAGCTCGAGAGTCAGAAAACTTGAAGAAGCAGTCCAGATAATCAAAATGATGTGGACAGAAGATGCTGTCACATTTCATGGGAAACACTATCAGATAGAGAACGCCTATTGTAACCCAAAACCAGACCCAGTACCACCAATAATGATCGGAGGAGGCGGAGAGAAGCGTACCCTAAAAATCGTAGCTAAATATGCTGATTGGTGGAATGGTAACTTTCTAGATGAAACAGCTTACGCTCACAAATTAAGTGTCTTGTCAAATCATTGTGATAAGGTAAGCAGAGACTTTGATGAAATAGTTAAATGTTCACAATGGTGCGTTGCCATGGCGGATTCGGAGGAAGAGGCCTTAAAATTAGCAAAGCGCAGCCATTACTATCTTGAAAGATTATTTATTACAGGTACAACCGAATCTGTGATCTCTAAACTAGGAAAATTAGTTGATGTTGGAGTTGATTACTTCCAGATATATTTCCCACAACACAACAATACTGAAATATCGAAACTGTTCGCACAAGAAGTAATCCCAGAATTGATCTGATTAGCTGTCTGTTTCTATTGTGTTTTTTATATCTCCCTTGGGTTTTCTCAGTTCTCAGCATAAAGAAAATGCAGTGTTAGTGTAATCTCTTTTAAATCCATTTTATATGAATGTTCCTCCTTATCTTCTTGTGATTCTCGTTGGTTAGGTTCATCAAGGTGGAGGATGTTCCTGAAAGGGTTCTTAGCATTGGCCGTGGGAGGTGGATAGACGAGAACCTCGGTGCATCGAAGTTCGCGTTGATATTCGCCGAGATAGAGCCTGGGTTACCGCGTCCAAAGTACCATTACCATGAGGGACGAGAGCACATGCACATAATTCTTGAAGGGGACGCAAAGTTCACCGTGGAAGGTGAAGAACACTTTGTTGAGGCTAAGACCGTTGTCTTGACCCCTCCCGGTGAAAAGCATAGGTGGGAGAACGTAGGAGACACGGTGTTAAGGTTCATAGAAGTCTACTCCCCTCTCGAACCAGACGAGGTAAACCTAGAAGATAATCGAGAAGAATCCAAAGCTGTGTAGTGCTTAACCGAGTCATTAACCTTTTTCATATTCCGCTTAAGAGGTATTTCCAAACTTTTCTCAAGTAACTCCTCAACCTTATAACACCTAGAAGGTTTTTTCTTTCTATAATGTAATAATGTTGGGAGCTTAATGTTTCAGTTCTTAAACTTTGATGATATCGAGTGGGAAGACCCTCCCAGGGGGTACTATCTAACAGACGTGAAACAGAAGACGCTCTGGACGGACCCCAAGACAGGAGCCACCTTGGCGCTGGTAAAGTTCCCTAGAGGAGTGGCAGACAAGATCCATTCTCACCCAGAGGCCAAACAGATAACCATCGGGTTAACCGGTGGATTACTGATGCCGCCTGACAACGCCCCCGCGAGGCTTGAACCCAACATGGTGATTACCGCGCCTAGAGGCGGGAAACACGGCGCAACGGAGTTCACTGAAGAAAGCATCGTACTGTTCTTCTGGGATGGGCCACCGAAACCACAAATACACGAATAAAAACCACCTAAATATTTTATCCTCACTTCTCGATGCATGCATTTTTTTACCTTGAATGAGTATTCGACATTGGTTGACCTTTATGAAAGTCTTGAGCATTGATGAGGTGGAAGGGGAAAAGTTCGCCAAGGGCGCTGTAAGGAAGGTTCTGGTGCACTCAGATAACATGATGATAGTGTACAATGAAGCTCCACCCGGTGGCAAACTATCACATAGTCACCCTCACGAACAGATGGGGTACATCATTAAAGGAGCTGCGAAACTGACCGCTGGCGCTGAAGAGGCTGTACTGAGAGCCGGATCCTCCTATTCATTAGAACCCAATGAACATCATGAATTCGAGGCGATAGGAGACGAGCCCCTCATAGTGCTCGATGTCTTCCATCCCCCCAGAGAAGACTATCTTCCGCCTAAATGACTAAACCGCGTTTTGCCATGTATGCAAGATCACAGATGGGTTATACAAACGATGTGCCAGGAAAACGGGAACCAGTGAAACTGATTCAAAACTGAGCCCAGTCAAATCCATATTTTTACAGGGCTTAACATAGTCACCGATTATATCCTCACATCGATGATTTTATC
>CAYFYM010000228.1:0-10948 GCA_964347405.1 uncultured Candidatus Bathyarchaeia archaeon
GGGTCGCCTTCGACGCTGAGCGCCTTGATCTTCTCCTCAGCCTCCCTCTTGATCGCTTCCAGCTCCGCTGAGGACTTCCTGATCTGGACGCCCCGCACAACGGCGAGCTTGACGTCGACGCCCATCTTCGCCAGCCTGTCGTCTATGGTGAACTCGATCTTCCTAGTCTCCGCTGGCTCGGGGACCCTCAGCTCTATAGGCTCGATCTTCTTGAGCACAATCTCGGCTTTCCCTATCGTGTGGTCCTCGACGACCGTGTCTATGTCGCCCCAGTCGAGCCCGGGGAGGTTCAGCTGCGCCTCCATCTTCCCCGCGAACACCGGCATGACTGGCTTGATGAGAACGGTGAGGTCCTTGACGATGTTGACGCAGTCGGTGAGCACCCTGAGCCCCTTCTCCGGGTCCGTCTTCACCAGCTCCCAGGGCCTGTTGTCCTGGAAGTACTTGTTCCCCATGCTGCCTATTGTGAGCATCTCGTTGACGGCGTCCCTGAAGTCATAGCCCGTGTAGTGGGCTTTAGCCGCCATGCACCTCTCCCTCACCTCCTTAAGCAGCTCGGCGTCGCCGACTTTGCCGCACCTGCCGTCGTAGTACCTTTCTAGGAAGCTGAGGACCCTGTAGAACAGGTTGGCTAGGTTCGCGACGAGCTCGTTGTTTATCTTGCTGCGGAGGTTCTCAAGGTTCAGGTCGATGTCGCTCATGGTGTGGCTGAGGTTCGCCGCGTAGTAGTAGCGGAGCAGCTCGGGGTCCAGGTATTCCTTGAACTCCTCGGCGGTCAGGAAGGTGCCTCTGCTCTTGCTCATCTTCTCCCCGTTCACAGTGAGGAAGCCGTGGACCACCACGTTGTCGGGGACGTGGAACCCGGCGCCGTGGAGCACCGCCGGCCAGAAGAGGAGGTGGAAGTAGATGATGTCCTTACCGATGAAGTGGATGATGGTGCCTTCGGGGCTCTGCCAGTAGTCGTCGGCCGTGCAAGGCTTGTCCCTGCAGTAGTTGGCCGTGGACGCGATGTACCCGATGGGGGCGTCAAGCCAGACGTAGAAGTACTTGTTCTCCTCGCCGGGTATCCTGAAGCCGAAGTAGGGGCCGTCCCTGCTTATACACCAGTCGTGAAGCCCCTCGTGGACCCAGCTGAGGATCTGGTTCCTGATCTCCGGCTGCAGCCTATCGTTGCCCTTGAGCCACTCCTCTAGCCAGCCGCTGAAGCTGCTGAGCCTGAAGAAGTAGTGGAGGCTTTTCCTGCGTGTGGGTGGGCTGCCGCATATGCTGCAGTAGGGGTTGATGAGGTCCGTCGTGTCGTATGTGGCGTTGCACTTCTCGCATACGTCGCCGTACTGGTCCTGGGCTCCGCATTTGGGGCAGGCGCCCTTCACGTACCTGTCCGGGAGGAACCGTTCACAGTGCTCGCAGTACGTGAGCTCTATCTCCTTGGTGTAGATGTGGCCGTTCTCCCTCAGCCTCCGGAAGATGAGCTCTGTGTACCTCTGATTCTCAGGGCTGTTCGTGGTGTAGTAGCTGTCGAACCCGACGAGGTAGTCGTCGTAGTCCCGCTTGTGCTCCCTCCACCAGCGCTCGATGAACTCCTCGGGGGTGACCCCCTGCTTCGCGGCGTTGATCTCTATGGGCGCACCGTGGGTGTCGTCGGCCCCACAGTAGACCACGTCGTGCCCAGCCAGCTTCATGAAGCGGACCCAGATGTCCGTCTGTATGTACTCCACCATGTGGCCTATGTGCACGGGGCCGTTGGCGTAGATAAGCGCAGATGTTACTAGAATCCTCTCAGGTTTCAATGTGTGCCCTCCCGTTTCCCTAAAGAGGCGTCTTTCGACATATTAATGCTGTTTTAAATGAAAATCGTTTGTATAAAAGAAAACCCGATGTGAGGTTCAATAAGAACAATAACCAAATCGAGGCTATAGGGGGCAGCTGGGGGTCTTTAATGAGCGGACATAAAATTCTTTATGATCATTTTTAATGATGATAAAAATACGCGTGCAACATCTGAAACAATTGACAGGTTATATATTAAGCGATTCGCGTATGAAGAATAATCAGTTACTTGTAGAATAGGTCGTAGTCGTCTAGTAGTTCGTACAGTTTGTGTACGGATTCGTGGACGATCTTCTCGCTCTTACCCCCGGTGCACACAATCTTACCTGAAGTGAATACAAGCAAGACAGTCTTGGGGTCCCTCATCCTGTAGATCAAACCGGGGAACTGTTCGGGCTCATACATCACGTTATCCAGAAGGTCGGTAGCGGTCTCCAGGTCGACCTTGTTCTGTAGATTGGCCGAGGCAACTATGTTCTGAATGATAATCACCGGTCTCCCCAACACTATTATCCCATTGTTTTTGAGTTCCCTGACCACCTTTCTTACGGCGGATCTGGCCTGTTTCTCGGATTTTGCTCCTGTGCAAACCATTTTGCCTGTGCTGAAGATGAGAGTGGCTGTTTTAGGACGTTTGAGTCTGAATACTAGGCCGGGGAACCGTTTGGGGTTGTACTCGACGTTTCTGAAGGTTTTTACTATGTCTAGTAGGTTGAATTTCTGGTCGAGGGTTGCTGAGGCTACTACGTTTTGTATCACTATTTCAATGTCTCTTGTTTCAGCCACAACAATTCACATACACTCTACAAACCCCACTACTAAACATTCCGAGTACGCATACATACATTGAGACTTGGTCCGGGGGATAGTATGCAGGCTGCAGATTATTGAAAAAATAAATCGTTTATGAAAATAAAAATCGCATTTAAGGCAGAAATATCAAAAAACTAAATTATTTTACAAAATGCGCGCACCTTCTTTTTACATAGTTGACATTGCCCGTTATTCAGATGGGAATTACAAGGGTTCAATATCAAGTGCTGTTTTAAATGAAAATCGTTTGTATTATAGAAAACCGTATGCATGCATCTACTCGAGTTGAGGGTTAATGAAGACGATGTTAATCATATCGAGGCCATATGAGGCATTCATGACGAATCCAAGGTAAGATGTTAACAACAAATTTCTCTCGAAGCACAAGTCATTGAGACCCTTGCACGTAATAGACACAAAGAAATGATAGGCGAAACCAAGACCGAAACGCAAGCATAGATTCCTTATTTGCATTAATTCATGCTAAAATGTAGCATAACATCACAACCAATCTATTATATGTAGCCCTTTAGTCTATTTAATGATCGAAGTAACTTCTGATCACTCATGTGTTGATCCAATTGGAGTTCTGTGATAAATGCAAATCGATGATGGACATAACGATAGATGGATATGTATGCCCAAAATGCGGGTATAAAATAAAATCTGATTTCGATGAAATTAACATATACAAACCTAAAGAGAAAGAGCCTGACCCAATTTATAGAGGTGGGGGAAAAGAGGACTCGCTGATAGTCCAGAGAGCGTGTCCAAGATGCAGTAATCCAGACGCATATCAGACCATCACTGTGACGATAGGAGAACATTCGGGGGTAAACACAGACAGGTCTATCATAAGATACAAATGCACAAAGTGCTTCCATGTTTGGATCGAATACTAGACTTTTTACTGTCCTTTATTCAAGTCCCTTTTATTCTACTAATCATGCCTTCGTGTCCAGTAAATTGGTCTCAGATTTGTACACCAAGTGAATGTCTAAGCACGATCTTCTTTGATAGATACGACCGGTTAATGGACTACATTAGACACCATTCGCATGATCATGTAATATTAGAATGTTTAGGAATTTTATCGGTGTGACTTTTTTCATCTGTTTCATACTGTAAGAACATGTGCTTATGATCTTAAATTTTCGATCACGTCACGTCTATGTATATTGATAAATCTATTCCACCAAGATAATTTGTACACTCATACACACTTAGGGAAATGTATCACATTCATAGATGAGTAACAGATATTTCGTTAGTCTAACTGTTCTATACACTTGTTTTTGATCGAGCCGACCTATTGGCTGGGCTCCTTATCATCTTCTGAATCCCCTTTCTCTTCCTCTTCTTCGATCCGTCTACTCATAATACGAGAATAGGCATCCACTCGGCTCTTGTAGATGATGGCGCCGACTATTGATCCGCCTATTAGCCCTACCATCGTCAAGGCGTCGCCCACAGCGCCCCCGCCGTAGAAGATAGTGTAGACCACCTGCTGTATGATGTAGGCAAAGACGCCGGTGACGGTGCCGACTCTGACAAGGTCGCCTTTCGCGATCCTCGCGGCGGAGTAGCCGCCAAGTAACCCACCGACGAGGTGCAACGCGATGAAAAGTGTCGAGAAGGCGTTAATAATCCTTTCAGAACCCCCATAGATGAGTGCCAACAACTCTATTGTCAGGAAGGGCAGCCCAAACGCCAGGGACGCGCCTGCGAAGTATACCCTGAATGAGTCCTTCTGATCCTCATCTACAGTCATCAACTTAACCTCTCTATACGGTTATTTAACACCCCTCGTCGGTAAATATACGGTGTTTTAAGCATTTACATGCTATAAAAACTCCAAAGTCTTAAATCACCTATCTTAACAGTACTTAACGGGAATTCTGGAGGAGAAATCCCAATGGCAATACTAACGGAAAATAGATTGGTTCCACTTATAGCTTTCATACTGGCGTGGGTAGCCACCTATATGGCTATCCAGAGGGGAAAACAAGGAAAGATCAGGATACGCAGGATACCCGGGCTTGACGCCATCGAGGAGGTTGTCGGACGCTCCGTTGAGATGGGGCGCCCTATCTTCGACATCATTGGCATGGGTACCTTCACAGATATATACGCGACACAGACAATCGCAGGTTTAAGCATCCTTAGCTACGTTTCAACGCTATGCGCACGTCTAGGCGCTAAACTCTATGCGCCGCAGGCTAGCGTAGACGTACTACCGGTAGCCACAGAGCTCGTCAGGGAATCTTACAGAGCCGAAGGCAAGCTGGAGGAGCTTGACATCGACGAGCAACTGCCCTATCTATCAGGGACACAGTTCGCCTGGGCGAGCGGAATCATAGGAATGGCTGCTAGGATGAAACCAGCGGGCAACATAATGATTGGGCCCTTCTGGGCTGAGTCGATGATGTTCGCAGAGACATTCGACAGAGTTGGATCAATGCAGGTGGGCGGGACCGCCCGTATGTACCAGATACCTTTCTTCGCAGCTCTATGTGACTACGTTCTCATCGGTGAGGAGATGTTCGCTGCTGGCGCTTACGTCAGCGGCGACCCACAACAGATAGGCAGTATAGCTTCCCAAGACTGGTACAAGCTAGCGGCAATGGTGCTCGGTATACTCGGCGCCCTATTAGCGACGGCGGGAGTCACCATAATCGGTGACCTCCTGTCAATGTGAGGTGGATGAAAAGATGGACTATAGAAGAGACATACCTCTGGCGATAACCTTCCTAGTTGGAGTAATCGCCGTACTGGACTACTACACTACCCTTGAATCAGTTACAGCCACCTTCACAGTGATCAAGAACTGGGGCGTCGTTCTCCAAGCCTTCGCGCTTGGCCTCGGAGCAGTCAACCTGTTCCGCGTCCATGGCAAGAGGATCTCAGAGAGGACAAGGGAGGATTGGATGTTCAGCGCTTGGCTGCTTCTAATGCTGGTGCTATTCGTCGTGGTTGGCCTCGGAACTGGACAGTACGACGCAAGCACATCATACCAATGGATCTACAACGCAATTTACCTGCCTCTTGGATCGACGATGTACAGCAGTCTCGCCTTCTACATGGCCTACGGCGCATACAAGGTGCTGAGGGCCAGGAACTTTGAGGCAGCGCTGCTTTTCATCACCGCCGTACTAGTGATAATAGGCAATACACCGATATTCCCGGCGACTTATCCTGGCTTCTTCTATACACGTGAATGGATTTTCACGGCAATTGTAGGAGGCGCCTATAGGGGTATCAGGATCGGGATCGGTATAGGAGCGGTAGTACTAGGTATCAGGACCCTTGTCGGTTTAGAGACAGGGTACCTAGGGAGGCGGTAAGAGATGAGTTTGTGGGAGAAACTGACGACAGTTCCCCGTGAGGTAGTCATGGGGCTAGTCTTAATCGCAATACTGATCCCCGCCCTCAACCCTCTGGGTCTACCCCTGTTGACCGGCGACATGAGTAAGGCATGGTACAACACCGTTGACGCCTTGCCCGCCGGCTCTATCGTGCTCTTCGACATCGGATACGGATCAGGGGGATACCCAAGCCTCGGACCAGGTAACATCGCGGCGTTCCATCAGATGTTCGAGAAGGATCTCAGGATCGTGATCATGGCGACCTCTCTTGAGGGAGGCATGATGTACCCTCTCATCATGGATGCCGTCAGACCGGAAAGCACCTACGGGGCTGTTTACGGTGAAGACTACGTGTTCCTAGGCTACATCGCAGGTGGGCAGACGGCCATGGCTGGGGTATTAGGCGATCTTCACGCCCTAGTATCCGTCGACTATCAGGGTACCTCTCTCGGCGGCCTCTCCCTCATGGGTGAGGTGAGCGACTCAGAAGACTTCGACCTAGTTGCGTACATGACCACGGCTGGAGGAACAGCGGAAGGCTGGGTCTATCAAGCCTACAGCCAGTACAACCGACCCGTTGTAGGAGGCATGCTCAGCATGATGACCACCAGCATGAAGCCATACTATGACAGCAAACAGATGCTAGGCCTTATGGACGGTATCAAAGGAGCCGCAGACCTGGAGTTCCTTACAGGTCACCCCGGCGACGCAATAGTCAGCAGTGACATACTGAGCTTCACACAGACGCTTGTATTGATCTTCATCGCAATAGGCAACGTGGCTTTCTGGATGCAGAAACAGGAGGGAGGCCGTTAAAATGGTATCATTGGATCCACAGATATGGATAGCGGCGTTCTTCACAATTGCAGCAACTAGCTACGCCTTCAGAGATAACAGGGTCTTCAAATTCGCTGAGAACACTTTCATAGGTATAGCGGCTGGCCACCAGATCGTAATGGGTGTCAAGAACATCCGTGACTATGGCTTGAGCCACCTCCTGCAGGGAGAGATGATCTACATCATAGTCTTCCTGCTCGGAGTCATGCTCTATGCACGTTATTCCAGAGAGTACTACTGGCTCTACAGGTACCCCATCGCCTTCCTCGTAGGGAACGGCGTCGGTATCAGCATCAGGGCGGGTATCCACAGCGACTTCATAGTACAGATCACTCAAACCGCTAGCCCACTAATTGCGGCCGATGCCATAGGCACCGTAAACAATATCATTATCTTCGTCGGCGTCATCACAGCCCTCAGCCACTTCATATTTACGTATGAAGGTATACATCAAGGCGCAGCAGGCTGGGTGCCGAAGATCGGCAGATGGATGATTCTACTAGCACTAGGCGCAAGCTTCGGCAATACCGTAATGACTAGGTTTGGCATGTACCAGGGAAGAGTCATCTTCCTACTGAGAGAGTGGCTACAGATAATATAAGGGAACCTTAACACCCCTTTTTTTCATTAACCGCAAACTCTTAACCCATGCACACACTCAGTTATTGAACGCCTTGTCAGACGAGGAAAGGAAACCCTCCACGACCGACTACATGGCGGCGGCTATACTCGCCTTCGGCATAATCTATTTCTGGCTTGAGTTGAAGATGATAGCAGGGACACCCAGCTTACTTGCCTACCCCGTATACTACCTCGCTGGGCTCGTACCATCATATCTGGTATGCAGACGAACAGACTCGGCTCACCTTGCCGTGGGATTAAAAGCTGCCCTCGCCTCATGGACGTTCACAGCCGTCACTCTCCTAGCCTTTGTTGAAGGACCCAGTCTCACCTTCTTCGGTATGCTGCTAATCTGCCTAATCCTCGGAGGAGTCACCTCTTCTTACTTAGCTCTCAAGCAGAGCCTCTCCCAGCCTCCAAACAGAACCATCGACTAGAAACGTCCAACTCTTTAAATCCAAGCCGCCCGAGGGATAAACGAGATGATCCCTTCTCTACCCGATGAGCTATCCGAGGAAGAGGTAGACGAGATAATAAAGAAGGTCGCGGAGAAAATACGTCAATACGGCATGGAGACCGTCGCTATACTGACCCTTGAGAGCGTCAAACCCCTCGTCTACATCGGCGGCGAGATGAGCAGGCTCATGATCTCCCCTTTTCTCCCAGCCTTCGGGCCCGCCGCCAACGAGCTAGGCGAGAACCTGATCAACGTGTTTGAAGAGCGAGAGAACGTGGAGAAGCTCATAACCATCCTAGAGGAGATGGCGAGAGGAGAGTACGGCAACGAAGAGGAGGATCGGGAAACCAGAGCACCCGAGGAAGGGGAAGAGAAACCCGAAGCCAATATAGCTCCTGACGAGCAGGCGGAGCCTAAAAAGAGGAAAAGCTGGCGAGACTGGCTTCCTTTCTAAATGGTTTACATAGCCACGGCATTTTAGAAAACCTTATCCATGATCACCTGCGACTGAATATGAATCAATATGGCAACCCTCAAGAAGCCAACAGAGGAAATGCAGTTCATCATAGCTACAGACGTAGGCTCCACCACCACCAAAGCAAGGTTCTTCCACAAGAAGGACGGCGAGTGGAGGTTCCTAGTGGCAGGGGAAGCACCTACTACAGTCGAAGCGCCATACGAGGACGTGACCCTAGGCGTCCAGAACGCGGTACGTGAAGTCGAGGAGTTGACCGGACACAAGCTTCTGGCCCCCGACGGCAGCGGCATAGTGCTGCCCTACGACGGCGAGAAGGGCGTAGACCTGTACGTCACCACCAGCAGCGCAGGCGGCGGCCTGCAGATGATGGTGTCCGGCCTCATCAAGTCCATGACCGCTGAGAGCGCCAACAGGGCTGCACTTGGCGCAGGCGCCATAGTAATGGACGTAATAGCCAGAGACGATGGCAGGCAGCCCTATCAGAAGATCAGCAGGATCAGGAGCCTAAGACCCGACATGAT
The DNA here is from genome assembly GCA_964347405.1 of uncultured Candidatus Bathyarchaeia archaeon. GTDB lineage: Archaea > Thermoproteota > Bathyarchaeia > TCS64 > TCS64 > RBG-16-57-9. Next base: position 8,923 of record CAYFYM010000228.1, read on the forward strand.
CCTCATGGCGGGAGGCACAGACGGCGGCGCAAGCAGCCACGTGATGGAGATCGCGGAGCTCATCAAGGCGGCGGAGCCGAAGCCCCGCCTAGGTGTAGCCTACAAGCTCCCCATAGTGTATGCAGGTAACAAGGTACTGAGGCCCCAGATAGAGACACTCCTGAAGGAAGGCTTCGCTCTTGACATGGTGGACAACATCAGGCCCGTCCTTGAGCAGGAAAACACGGAGCCGGCAAGACGCGCGGTGCACGAGCTGTTCATGGAGCACGTCATGAGCCACGCACCAGGCTACACGAAGCTCATGAAGTGGACAGACGTCGACATCATGCCGACGCCGGCTGGAGAGGGCATGGCCATGCAACTAATCGCCAACACCTACAACCTGAACGTGCTGGGAGTCGGCCTCGGAGGCGCCACCACCAACGTCTACTCTGTCATGGACGGTAGGTTCGTCCGCAGCGTCTCCGCCAACCTTGGGATGAGCTACAGCGTCACCAACGTCATGAAGGAGGCCGGCATCGAAAACATCATGCGGTGGATACCCTTCAACCTCGACGAGGAGGAGGTGGCTTCAAGGCTCATGAACAAGATGATCAGGCCCACCACCATCCCCCAGACGCTGGAGGATCTCATCGTGGAGCACAGCGTGGCCCGCGAGGCTCTGAGGCTCGGCCTCCAGCACCATCGGACGATCGCCACGCGTCTCAAGGGTGTGCAGCTTGAGAGGACCATCAGCGACATGTTCGATCAGGCCGTAGAGGAGACATACGTCAAGATGATGAACATCGACATCTGCGCAGGTACGGGCGGCCTGCTTAGCCACGCCCCGAGGCGCGTCCAGTCGATGTACATATTGACGGACGCTTGGCAGCCAGAAGGCGTCACGAGGATGTTCCAGGACAGCGTGTTCATGATGCCCCACCTAGGAGTGTTGAGCACCGTCTACCGTGACGCGGCGTGGAACGTCTTCGACAAGGACTGTCTCGTGAGGCTGGGCACCAGCATCGCGGCCGCAGGCGCCGGCAAGCAGGGCGAGAAAGTCATGACGGTGGAGCTTGAGATGCCCGACGGCAAGGACATAAAGGAGGAACTCAGCTTGGGGGAAATCAAGCTCATCAAGCTAGCCGAGCGTGAGGAGGCCAAAGCTATGATAATCCCCGCGAAGGAATACGACGTCGGCGCAGGCCCGGGCAAGGAGCTTGAGTCAACGGTGAGCGGGGGCGTCGCGGGAGTGTTGCTCGACGCGCGCGGTAGACCCCTATACCTTCCGGATGAGGAGGACCAGCGCAAAGAGCTGCTGCTGAAGTGGTTCAAGGCGCTAGATCTATACGACGAGAGCAAACTGGAGGCGTTGATCTAAGATGGTGGACACAGCAACAGAGGGAAAGACAAGCGTAGACGAAAAGGAGGCCGAGGAGGCCCACGCCTACACGCCGGGCCTAAAGGTCAAGAAAGCGATGATGGTCGATAAGATGAGGCGGCTGCCTATCCTGGGAGAGGTCTTCCCCAAGGTAGGCGATAAGGTCGGCTATGACGACATCATCGCTAAAACTGAGATCAGTGGAGACCCTGAGATAGTCAAGGTGGCCATGATGCTGGGCTTGGAGCCTGAGGACCTCCCACGGTTCATGAAGAAGAGTGTCGGTGACACCGTCGAGAAGGGGGAGCAGATCGCGTTCTACAGCGCCCTCTTCGGGCTCATCAAGAAGAGCGTCGAGTCTCCCATAGACGGGACCATCGAGAGCATAAGCGAGATCACGGGGCAGGTCATCATCAGAGGTGCGCCCATACCCGTCGAGGTTGACGCCTACATCCCGGGCACCGTTGTAGAGGTAATGCATAGGGAAGGCGCCGTCATCGAGACCAACGCGGCGTTCATCCAGGGCATCTTCGGCATCGGCGGTGAGACCCACGGTGACATCCATGTCGTCGTCGAGGAAAACACCCAGGTGGTGGACGTCGACAATCTCAAGCCCGAGCACGAGGGGAAGGTGCTCATCGGCGGAAGCCAGGTGACGCTGGACGC
>CAYFYM010000229.1:0-5245 GCA_964347405.1 uncultured Candidatus Bathyarchaeia archaeon
AGGTACCCATACCATGACTCAACGAGACATGCCTAGTTTTCTCCGGGCATACTCGCTACTCATCCACTTCCAGCTCTCGCCGGTTTCTTCGGTAAACGCCTCTGCTCCGAGGCTCTTCGTGAGGGCATCCCACTCTCGGACCTTCTTTTTGACGTCGATGGAGACTGACTCTATGATGACACGGGTGCCCTCCAGCCTTATGATTACTTCTCCTCCCTCCTAGACCCATAGCCTCCCGTATGTGCTCGGGTAGGACTAGCCTACCCTGTTTATCGATGGTTGTAGAGTCGTCCATCTATTTCACTACATGGTATGAACCATGCCATAGATAATGGGGCTGAGAATCCTGATTCACTAATGTGCGGGTGTACTGTAAGTAGCCTGGAAGAGATTCGAACCCTGCACTGAGTGGAGCTATCTCCTAATTTACTCACCTTCTTCTGTAATGAAGGAAAAAACCAGCATCGCTGGATGAGCACAAGTTATATAAATAATACAAAATAGTTGAAACTCTATGGATTTTAAAGCTAATAGGAACGAAATTAGGGAAAGTGAACTGGATAATAGTCCAGAAATAGTGAATCTAAATTTACCGTGGTCGCTCGCTGCAGTCGGAGACGCGCTCATCGCGACCCGTCTCAACCAGTTCAACGACCCTCTGGACTCGGGTTTCCATGACATGGTAAAGGCGATCAAAGAAGCAGATGTGGCGTTCATCAACCTCGAGGGTTTACTGTTTCGTCTATCGGAGTTTAAAGGCTGGCCCGAGGTAGAGCACGGCGGCTACTGGCAGGTCGGTCCACCTGAAGCCGCCGAGGACCTGAAAGAGATGGGCTTCAACTTGGTTAACTGCGCCAACAACCACACTACCGACTACGGCGTAGAGGGGATGCGGTTAACGAACGAGCTGCTGGATAGGCTTGAGATGGTGCACTCCGGCACCGGGATGAGCCTCGGCCAAGCCAGCCGCCCCGGATACCTCGACACCATCAAAGGACGGGTGGCCCTCATCGGGTTCGCCACATCGTTCACACCCATGTCTCGTGCCGGCCAGACGCGTCCCGAAATGATGGGCCGTCCCGGCCTCAACCCCCTCCGCGTCGAGCGTACATACGAGGCGGACCCAGCTCTCTTTGAGGCCCTCGAATCGGCGGCTCCCAAACTCGGGGGACGTGCTCCACAGGACTCCGGCCAACTACGCTTGTTCGGCGTAACAATTAACCCCGGCGCAGAGACCCAGGTAATCGAGAAGCTAAACGTGAATGATGCAGAACGGATCCTCCACGAGATACGTAACGCATCCATGTTGGCTGATTATGTGGTCGTCAACAGCCATTCCCATGAACCAGGCAATGAAAGCGTCGTGCCTCCGCCCTGGCTCGTTGAATTCGCTAAGAAATGCCTCGACAACGGTGGGACAGCATTCATTGTGCATGGCCCCCATCAGCTCCGCGGCATAGAGGTTTACAGTGGAAAGCCGATCTTCTACAGCCTCGGTAACTTCATCTTCCACGAGGAGCTATATGATCCCCTCCCATCAGACTTCTATGAACTGTACGATCTACCCGAGAGTGCGCTCCAGTCGGATCTTGAAAACGTCCGATTCAAAGATGGGACGGTTGGGTTCCCGTCGAACCCCGTATGGTATGAAAGCGTGGTAGCGGTGACCACCTTTGATGGCTCCAAGATGACTGATCTCAAGCTCCTCCCCATCGATCTCGGGCGGAAATTGCCGAGATCACAACGCGGAACACCGCGATTGGCAGACAGGTTACAGGGTAAAAAAATAATTGAGCGAGTCGCTCAGCTTTCCACGCCGTTTGGCACAAAAATAGTGTATGAGGACGGCGTCGGAGTATTGCGACAATGACCCGTAGGGATGGTTTCAACGCCTAGAAATGCTGCGCACACGATTCTCAGAGCTTGAAAAAATAGGTGAAAAAAGTTATCTTCTCTCTCTTTGCGAAATCTCCGTCTGCCGTTTCGCTTCCTCAAGTGGAGGCTTTAGGTCAGGTGGAAGGGGTGAAGTATAAACCCGGCCCTGCATCCTATCCGTAAGCTCCTCCCTTGCAGCCTCCAAAACAGAGGGCTTGGTCAGCAGATCAAGGACACACGTCGACAGGGTTTTTGCCGCAAACATCAACCCCTTGTGGCCTATGCTCATGCCGTATTGTGCGGTGCCTTGCCAGGAGTGACCCGGCGTGCCCAACACCGCGCACGTCGTCGTGAACTCCATCGTCGGCGTGTTCCAGCTAACGTCAGACACGTCGGTTGATCCGCCTCCCACATCGCCTTCCCCTGAGGGCTCGAGTATGTCCCTGACGATCTCGAGTCTATCCAGCTTCCTCAGACCATACCTGTTCACGCCGCGCAAGGTAGCCCTCTGTTTATCCGAGGGTATCGTGTCCACTATCTCGCGGGCGAAATCGTTCTCTTCTTCGGTGTACTCTGGTGCGCCGATCATGCGCATGTTGCCGACGACGAGGTCGGCCAATGTCTTGCTGGGGATCTTGTTAGAGATGGCTGTAACGATCCTCGCTTCATGAGTTGTCCCTGTCATGAGCGCCGCTCCCTTGGCGACGTCGAGAATCCGATCGTATATCTCCGCGACTTGTTCTCTCTCAGGGGCCCTGATGAAGTACCAGGAACGGGCGTACGGTGGCACGACGTTCGGGACTTCGCCGCCGTCCTCTATTATGTAGTGGATTCTAGCCTTCTCGATGACGTGTTCCCGGAGGTAGTTGACGCCCATGTTCATCAACTCGACGGCGTCGAGGGCGCTTCTACCGTCCTCGGGATCGCCTGCCGCGTGCGAGGCAACCCCCTTGAAGATGTACCTGGCTTGGGTGGTGGCCGTGCTGCTCCTTAGGCTCGCCGTGTTCGCCTGTCCGGGGTGGTGGCTGAGGCAGGCGTCCACGCCCTCGTAGACGCCGTCACGCACCATGAACACCTTTCCAACGTCTATCTCCTCGGCGGGGCAGCCAAAGAATTTCACGGTTCCCTCTATGCCTGTTGTTTCCATCGCGACTTTGGTTGCGATCGCCGCGGCGGCCCCGGAGGTGCCGTGGATGTTGTGTCCGCATCCGTGGCCTGGGCCCCCTTCCTTCAATGGCTCCTTAAACGGGACCGGTTTCTGGGACAACCCGGGCAGAGCGTCGTATTCGCCCATGATGCCGATGACTGGCTTGCCCGAGCCGTACGTCGCGGAAAAAGCCGTCGGCATCCCGGCTATTCCACGATGGACGCTGAAACCTCTCTTCTCGAGTTCATCGGCTAGTAACTTTGAGGACTCATACTCCATTAGCCCTAGCTCGGCTAGCTCCCATATTCTCTTGCTGATCTCGATTATCTGTGACTCGTTACTGGATACCCAGTCTAAGGCAACTTCTTTCGACATGTTGATGCGTTTATAATTGCTGGATAGCCCATATTTCTCGTTTCTTCTCCATGTGTTATATGTGCACGCTACGGCTGATGCTGCATTTTTCACCGGTCAGGCCATGTAATACGTGTGTAGTGCAGCCTCAAACGTCGACGAAGTCGTGAGCCTCATAAGGCTTGGTTTTCAGCATATGTGTGATTTCGATGGTGTGAAGCTCTTAAGGAGGCGTTCGATATCTCCGGGTAACCCGGGAGGATTGAGAGATAGCACGGGAGAGATTCGAGCCCCTCCCTCGTTGGAGACATCTCCCTTTACCATGCCTCTCTTTTCTTCCCCCGTTCATCGCGCGTGTGAAAACGCTTAGAAATACTCAGAACCTAATTATACCGATTCGACATGGCCCGAGAATTGATTGATACAATTTTCTCAAGGAGGAGCATACGCAGATACACCGAAGAACCCGTCTCCGAGGAAGAGATCAAGACTCTCCTAGAGGCCGCGATGGCTGCACCCTCCGCCTCCAACAGGAAGCCCTGGCACTTCGTCGTTGTCTCTGAGAGGGAGACCTTGAACCGACTGGCCGAGGCGCACAAGTATGCTAAAATGCTTAACGAGGCCCCTCTCTGTATATCGGTTTGCGGAGATCAGAGCGTCTCAGAGCGCTTCTGGGTCCAGGACTGCTCGGCCGCGACCGAGAACCTGCTCCTGGCCGCAGCCGCTCTCGGCCTGGGCGCCGTCTGGTGCGGAGTCCATCCCAGCCAAGACAGGGTGAAAGATGTAAGTGAGATCCTTGGCATCGAGGCTCCCGTTGTCCCTCTGAACATCATCGCCGTCGGCCACCCGGCCGAGGAAAAAGAGGCCCGCACCCAGTATGACGAAGACAGGGTTCACAGAGAAAAATGGTGAAGCTGACCTTCGCGCTTATAGCGTGCACAAGGAAGAAGGCATAATGAAAACTTGAGCAAGTACATATATCTGAGCTCATAGTTTGGAGAATTGAGTAGCCCGGGAGAGATTCGAACTCTCGTCAGAGGCTCCAGAGGCCCCGATCCTTGAACGCTAGACGACCGGGCTAGCAACAACAGATACCAGACGAAAAGGATATAAACCCTACCAAACACGAAGGCACGCCGCCGAGATAATAAAGGTACAACCAATGGAGAAAAAAGTTTAATCGAAAAACTTAAATATTAGAAAAATTCGGGGTCAATTAACCCCAGTGATCAGTTTTCTGAATCTCCCCCGAGAGGAGGATTCTGGGAAGGGAAAGCCCAGCGAGTGTGAAATATGGGAAAGAAAGGGAACATGCTTAGCAGAGAGGATGTATGCTCCGAGTGCGGAAGCACCAACATAGTCCACGACCCCGACTCCGGGGAGTTGATCTGCGGAGACTGCGGGCTAGTCATGAAGGACACCATGCTCAACGAGGGTCCCGAGTGGAGGGCCTTCACCCCCACGGAGAAGGACAGCCGGAGCAGGGTGGGCGTCCCCCTCAGCTTCGCCGTCCACGACAAGGGGCTCACCACCATGATAGGCAGGGTGGGCCGGGACGCATTCGGCAGAAGGATACCCATGGACACCAAGCTCCAGATGCTCAGGCTCAGGAAGTGGCAGATAAGGAGCAGGGTCCACAGCAGCGTCGACAGGAACCTGGCCCAGGCCATGGCGGAGCTGGACAGGCTCAGCGACAAGCTCCACATACCCCCCAGCATAAAGGAGAAGGCCGCCGTGATATACAGGAGGTCCCTGGACAAGGGCCTCGTGAGGGGCAGGAGCATAAGCGCCATAACCGCCGCCAGCCTCTACGCGGCCTGCAGGATGACCCAGACGCCGCGCACCCTCAGGGAGATATCCTCCCAGAGC
>CAYFYM010000230.1:0-6127 GCA_964347405.1 uncultured Candidatus Bathyarchaeia archaeon
CTTCAACGAGAGGAGAAAACCAGAGTTCAAGGGAGAGTAGCTACGCCGCCTTGAAGGCGAGGACGACGCCGTCCTCCTCCTCCACGTACGCGGCCTTCACCCTCGAACCGATCTCCAGGTCTTCGTCCAGCTGTAGACCGCTGACGCTCACCCCCTCATCCAGGGTGGCTATCACCACGCCGTAGGGGCACCTGTCCCGGAACCTCGTCAAAGGGACCGATATCACCGTCTTCGCTGCGACGACTCCCCTCCCGCTGAACCGTCTCCACCCTAGGTCGGTTGAGCCGCACTTGTTGCAGATGGGCCGAGGAGGCAGCATGAGGTGTCCGCAGCTCCTGCACTCGACGCCCACGAGCTCCTCGTTCAACAGGTGATCCCTATACGCCTTAACCGTGTACTCCGTCATCTCAGCCCCTCCCGTATATCTGAACCGACACGGTCGCGCCCGCCGCCCCCACGTTGTGGGCTAGGCCGACCTCCGCGTCAGCGACCTGGTGTTCGCCTGCCTGCCCCCGAATCTGCTTGAACATCTCGTACACCATTGCGGCGCCCGTGGCACCCACCGGGTGGCCCTTGGCCTTGAGGCCGCCGTCAGGGTTCACGGGCATCTCCCCGTCCAGCGCCGTCAGACCCTCCATTGCCGCCCTGCCGCCCTCGCCCTTGGCGAAGAACCCGAGGTCCTCGGTGGCGACGACCTCGGCTATCGTGAAGCAGTCGTGGACGCAGGCCACGTCTATGTCTCTTGCCTCGACCCCGGCCATCCCGTATGCCTGCCCCGCGGCGACGCCTGTGGCTTTCAGGGACGTGAAGTCGTCCCTGTCGTGGAGAGCCATGGTGTCGGACGCCTGGCCGATCCCAACGATCTTTACAGGCGTGTCGGTATACTCTTTCGCCACCTCGTCCGCGGCGAGGATCACGGCCGCCGCACCGTCGGATATGGGGCAGCAGTCGAACAGCCTGAGGGGGCTCGCTACCACCGGGTTCAGGGGCGAGCCGAGGAACTCCATCTCGTCCCGGAAGCTCAATCCCTTCCTCTCCCCCAGCTTGTCGGCGATCTCCTTGATGGTCTCCTGGTACTGGGCCTTGGGGTTCTTCTTACCGTTCACGTGGTTCTTTATGGCGACCCGCTGGAGCTGCTCCCACGTCGAGCCGTACCTGCTGAAGTGGGCGGAGGCGATGGCCGCGTACAGCCCCGGGAAAGTGAAGCCGACGCCCGCCTCGTAGTTGGCGTCCGCCGCCAACGCCAGGGTGTCCGTCACCTCCGCCGTGTCCAGCGTCCTCATCTTCTCGACGCCCCCCACGACCACCACGTCGCACATGCCTGAGGCTATCGCTTGGACGCCGGCGTTGACCGCGACGCCGCTGCTGGCGCACGCGTCCTCGACCCTAATGGCTGGCTTCGGGTTCATGCCGAGCCAGTCAGCCATCAACGCCGCCGTGTGCCCCTGCCGCTCGAACATGTCGCTGCTGAAGTACCCCAGGTAGAGGGCGTCCGCGTCGCCGAACGTGAATCCGTTGTCCACCGACTCCGCGGCCTCCTGCGCGGCCTCGACGAACAGCTCCCGCCCCTGTTTGTCCTGGTGTAGCCTGTGGTGGAACCTCGTCATCCCTGCCCCTATCACAGAAACCGGTCGGTGCAGTCTCAAAACACTCATAACCGGCTGGGGAAATAACCATATTAAAACTTTTGACGAACAAAACATCGACGAACGACGAAGAAATCGCCGCTCTTTGACGGCCGAAATAATGTATGATCATAGTATATAGAATAATATCAACTATTGTTACGCGTTGGAAAACGTTAAAAGAATATACAAAGTTTTTCACTCAGGTGTAGTAATGAGCATCGCCTTCGTGTTGATAAACACTGATCTAGGTGAAGGGGAATCGGTCGAGAAAGCCCTCAAAGAGATCGCTGAGGTGCATGACGTATACGGCGTCTACGGCGTCTACGACTTCGTCGTGCGCCTGGAAGCAGAAAACATGCAGAAACTCAAAGACGTCATCACCACCAAGATCAGGCGCCTCAGCCACGTACGCAGCACCTTGACCATGATAGTGGTAGACTAGCCTTCCCCGCCCGTTTCTTCCCCAAGCCCCCGACGGGGTTCTACCTGAGGTAGCCAAGGCTCCTCATCTTATCGAGGACCCTCTGGACGCTCTCCTCGACGGTCTCCTTGTCCGTGTCCAGCACCAGCTCGGGGCTCGTCGGCTCCTCGTAGGGGTCGTCCACGCCGGTGAAGCCCGTTATCTCGCCCGCCATCGCCTTCATGTACATGCCCTTGACGTCCCGCCTCATGCACTCCTCGACTGGGCACCGCACGTAGACCTCCATGAACTCGCCTATCTCCTCCCTGCTCTTCCTCCGCCTCTCCCTGTACGGCGAGACGAATGTGGCCAGCACGATGACGCCGTTCCTGGTGAGGAGCTTGGCCACGAAGGTAACGCGCTTTATGTTCTCGTCCCGGTCCTCCTTGCTGAAGCCGAGGTCGCTGGTCAGGTTCTTGCGGACGATGTCGCCGTCGAGGCGCTCTACCCTGTGCCCCTGCATGCGCAGCTTCTCCGCGACACCGTCCGCCACCGTGGTCTTGCCGCTGCACGGCAGCCCCGTGAACCACACGGTCACTCCCTTGCTCATCCCTTCACTCCCCGAATCCCTTTACTGACCACGTTCAACGTAAATATCCACCTAGCCCCTCAGCACGTCCCAGAGCACCGCGAAGAACTGTCTGAAGTGGCTCGTCTGTATCCTCCTCTCTCCTTCCCTCTCCTTTATCGACACAGGTACGCCGGCGACGCGGGCGCCGCGTCGATGGGCCTCCAACACGAAGGTGCCGCAGAGGCAGGCCCCGTGAAGCCTCATCTCCCCGGCGATACGCCGCCTGACGGCCCTGAACCCTGTGCTCGCGTCACCTACTGGGGCCCTGATGCTCGTGAGCCACGTGAGTATCCTCTCGCTCAGGTACGGCAGATCGGGCCGCACCCCCATGACCAGGTCGGCGCTGTTTCTCAGTATAGGCTCGACGAGGCGCGGTATATCCGAGGGATCGTGCTGCCCATCCGCGTCCAGGGTTACTACCACGTCCCCCGCCGCCTCCCTGAGGCCCCGCTCCGTCGCCGTCAGTACGCCGGCGTTCACCTGCTTCAACACCCTAGCCCCGGCCGCCTCGGCTAATTGCGCCGTGTCGTCCGTGCTTCCGTCGTCGACCACGATGACCTCGTCCACCTGGCTGAGGGCTCCCTTCACCACCGCCTCTATGGTGTTCTCTTCGTTGTACGCAGGGATGACAGCCGAAACCTTGGTCTGATCCTCGGCCGCCATGTCGTCTTTCACCTTCGCCGGGCCCAGTACTCGATGAGCTGCCGTACGCCCTCTCTCACGGTCCACCTGTTCTCGAAGCCGAGGACGCCGCGAACCTTCGTGAGGTCGTAGCTGAACCTCTTGGTCTCCCCGGGCCTGGGCGGCGTGTTCACGGCCTCCGCCGCTCCGCCGGTCTCGGCGGCTATCTCCTCCTTGACGATGTCGGCGATCTGGTTCACCGTCAGGGTCTCGCCTCCGACGTTGAACGTCTCGCCGCCCACCCCCTGCTTTGTGAGCGCCAGCGTCATGGCCTCCGAGATGTCCTGGACGTGGACGAAGTCCCTGCTGTACTTGCCGTCCCCGTACACCGTCAGCGGCTCTCCGCTCATCCCCTGGTCCACGAACTTGGGTATAACGGTGCCCCAGCGCGTGTAGACGCCGACGCCGTAGATGTTCCCGAACCGCAGGTTCACTGTCTCTATGCCGTGGTTGTCCCAGTACGTGTTCAATATCTTCTCCCCAGCCACCTTGGTGACGCCGTACAGGTTCAGGGGCCGCTGCGGGTGCTCCTCCGTCACCGGCATCTCGACGGGGACCCCGTAGGTGGACGCGCTTGAGCAGAACACGACCCGCCCGATGTCCAGCCTCCGCGCCGCCTCCATCACCTGGTAGGTGCCGTAGACGTTCACTGACACGGCCTCCTCCGGGTGTTCGTTGCACATCACCAGCCCAGGCAGGGCCGCCAGATGGGCGACGGCGTCGCATCCCATCCATTCCTCGACGAGGAGATCGAGGTCCCGTATGTCGCCGACGACGCACTCGGCTTTCACGCCCTGCCCGTGCTCCCTGAGATGACTGTAGTCTCCTATGCTCTGATTATCCACCGAGACCACCTCGTCGCCGCGCTCAAGGAGCTTAACGACTAGCGTCGACCCGATGTACCCTGCCCCCCCGGTCACGGCTACCCTCATGGCTATCCCTCAGATACTGGGTTTAAGAGATAAAAAATGGTTGGAGCCTATGCCGTCCACTTGACCTTGGGCATGATGCACTGGCGCTTGGCCTCGATGCGGTCCCTGTACTCCATGAGCTTGGGGAGCGTGATCCTGAGCTCGTCCTCCAGCGTGTTCGTGGGCTTGAAGCCCAGGTCCGGCAGCCTCTTCCTATCCGGGTTGTAGTAGTGCTCCTCCAGCTCCAGCCTCGGGTTCTCGATGTTCCATATCTTGGTGTCCAGGTCGTACTCCTTGGACACCTTCACCACGTACTCCGCCAGCTCGTTCACCGAGTAGCACTCGTCGAACTGGTTGAAGACCCTGTACTCGCCCTCGTCCGGCGGGTTCTCGATGGCGATGGTGAGGCACTGCATGCTGTCCCTGAGGGCCAGGTAGCCCCTGGTCTGGCCGCCCTTGCCGTATGGGGTGAGCTCGTGGCCAATGATCGCTTGGGCGCAGAACCTGTTCAGGGCGGTGCCCCAGACCTCGTCGAAGTCGAACCTGGTGAGCAGGTCGTCGTTCACCATGTCGTCTGTTAGCACGCCGTGGATGACTCCCTGCATGATGTCCGTGCTCCGTAGCTTCCATATCTTGCACGCGAACATGACGTTCTGGGTGTCGTGGACCTTGGTCAGGTGGTACCAGCTGCCGGGCTGCCTCGGGAATGGCAGCATGTCCTTGCGGCCCCTGTACTCTATCTCGAAGAACCCCTCTGGGATGTCCACGTTGGGTGTGCCGTACTCGCCCATGGTGCCCAGCTTAAGCAGGTGGCACTCGGGGACGTGCTTTTTCATGGCGAACATGATGTTGTTGGTGCCCATGATGTTGTTCATCTGTGTGTAGTTGCAGTGGTGGACGTCGATCATGCTGTACGGGGCGCTGGGTAGCTCACCGAAGTGGACTATGCAGTCCGGCTTCTCCTTGGCTATGACTAGCTCGGTGAAGCTGGGCTCCCTGAGGTCCCCCTCGTAGAACGTGAGCTCACTGCCGGTGGCTTCCTTGTATGCCTCCAGGCGCTCCTTCATCGGCTTTATCGGGGTGGCGCTCCAGCTCCCTATCTCGTGGACGTTCCTGCGTCTGCTCATGTTGTCCACGCCGCTGACGTCGTGGCCTCTGCCGCTGAGGTACATGCTGAGGGCCCAGCCTAGGTAGCCGTCCATCCCCATTACCATTACGTTCATTATTCTTTCTCCCTTACGATACCCTGTACTGGATATTACTACTCATGAATAGTAATTTTATAGTTATAAACTTATGTAGATACAGAGACAAACATTAAAGGGGACACCATGGAGCCCAAGATAAACCAGGTGAAGTTCAGCCTCATGAACATGGGGCTCAACGAGTACCAGGCATCATCCCTAGCCCACCTCATGTACCTCGGAGAGACCAAGGCGACCACGCTAAGCAAGGCCAGCGGCGTGCCCAACGCCCGGATATACGGCGTGCTGGACGAGCTGAGCCAGAAGGGGCTCCTCATAATGAGGCCCGGCCGCCCCGCCCTCTACGCCCCGCTCTCGCCGGAGGAGATAGCCGACGCCCTGGTCTCGGTGTCACGGGAGGAGATCAGGAAGAGGCTGAGCGTCGTGGAGTCCTACAGGAGCGAGTTCGAGTCCGCGGCCTCCGAGATGTACCTGAAGGCCGGGGCGAGCGAGCAGCGGACCAGCCTCATACGCGTGGTCAGCGTCGGCGACGTCTCGATAGAGGAGACCCGTAAGCTCTACAGGTCGGCCGAGGAGACGCTGCTCATCTCCACCAGGGCCATGGAGTACTTCGGCCAGGTTGAGGAGGACCTCGCGGACGCCCTGAGCAGGGGGGGGTCAGTCAAGATACT
>CAYFYM010000231.1:0-5567 GCA_964347405.1 uncultured Candidatus Bathyarchaeia archaeon
GATACGGCGGGTAGCTGGGAGCCCACCACCACGGCGGCCAGAAGAGCGGCTACGATCCCATACACGGCCCTACGGTTACCTGTTCTCGACATCCCTTTCACTGCGATACACTATCCTGAGCAACTAGATAATCCCACGGATTAGAACACCCGTTTCAAAGCGTCGAACAAGGTGGGCCTGGCTAGGAGATCACCCTGATGTCCTTTCCTATCTCGTATACGACGTCGCCCTCCCATATGGCAGGGCTGGTCACCATGTGGACGACGCCGTCGGTGGGGACGACGATCTCCTCCAGGGTCTCCCCGAACAGGTCCTTTATGACGCCGAGGGTCTGCCCCTCCTCCACCATGTCGCCCGCCCGGACGTTGCTTATGAAGAAGCCGCCGCGTTCCGCGTACAGATGGTACGGGTTGAAGACCTTCGCACTCGGCGGCACCGCTGGCTCCCCCTCCAGCATACCCAGCCTCATCAACACGTTCCTGCAGCCCCGTGCCACCTCGCCGACGATGTCACTCTGGCAGCGGCCCATGCCCCCGGCCTCGGTGCCCACTGTCACGGGGAACTTCATGGGGCTGCCGCCGGGCCTCGGCAGTCCCTCCCTTATCCACTCCCAGCCGAAGGCGCGGCACAGCTCCAGGTTATGCCTGTCCCTACCTTCGTCGCCCGTCATCCGGTACATGGTGCCCGTGAGGAGGTCCTCCTCGATGTCGCCGCCGTGGAGGTTCAGCCTGTAGTCCGCCTGGCTCAACACCTCTCGGTAGAACGTGGTGGTGACATAGTACGTGATCTTCGGCGGCCCAGAGCCGCCTCGGGGTATCTCCTCCACGTAGCAGCCCGTGAGGTCCCTGTAGTCGACTGGGTTGCCGTGCATCCACCGTGCCTCGAAAGCCAAGGTGTTCACCATGGGCGCCAGTATGACCCTGCCGTCAAGGTCCCCGGGCTCCAGGGTCTTCATGAGCTCCAGCACGCCGGCGGGGCCGTTGTACTCCGAGCCGTGCTCGCCGCCGTTTACGACTACCGTGGGGCCGCTGCCCACGCCGTTCACCAGCATCACAGGTATCTCGTGCCTGCCGGCGGGCCTCTCGGCTATGCTGAGGTAGCCCCGCACCTTCTCGCCGGGCCCCGCCTCGAGGCCCTGAACCTTAAGAACGTCACTCATCTCGATGACCTGTGTTTTCTGGGTCTCATGCAAATATGGCTTTTATGCCCAGCGCGACTAGAGTCCACCATGGGCAGACTCAAGGACAGGGCGGTCTTGGTGACAGGCTCGGGCAGGGGCTTCGGAAGAGCCATGGCGTTGGCGTACGCACGTGAGGGCGCCGACGTGGTTATCGTGGCCCGAAGCGTAGAAGAGCTGGCGTCGGTCGAGGCGTCGATCAGGGGGGGCGGCGAAGCGCTGGCTGTGCCGGCGGACATATCAACCGACGAGGGAATAAGCAGGGTCGTCGAGGGCACCCTCGACACGTACGGCGGGCTTGACGCCCTTGTGAACAACGCAGCCACCAGCCCGTGGCTCACCTTCGAGGAGATCGCGATGCCCCACTGGGACAGGGTGATGGCCGTGAACCTCAGGGCCCCCTTCGCCCTCACGAAGGCGTTCCTCCCCTCCATGAAGGAGCGGGGAGGCGGCAGCGTCGTGAACATAAGCAGCAGGTCGGCCGAGATGGGGTTCGTCGCCGAGTCGGCGTACTGCCCGAGCAAGTACGGCCTGGAGGGAATGACCCAGTGCCTCGCCCTGGAGCTGCGGCCCCACAACGTGGCTGTCAACAGCCTGAACGTCTCGGCGCCGGAGGGGCTGAGGCTCAAGCCCACAGGGATGACCCTGCGGCAGGCAGAGGATATGCCCGAGGAGGAGAAGCGGCTCTACGCGGACGAAGAGTCCATGGCGGAGTGCTTCGGGGACGCGTGGACGTTTCTAGCCCTCCAGAGGGGTGACGGCGTCACCGGTCAGAGACTGAACACCAAGGTTCTCGCTGAGACGCTGCGGAGCGGCGGAGAGCAGGCTGCCTACGAGAGGTGGAGGGGCAAGCTCGTAAAAGCCGTCTACACGCCCATGGAATGGCCCAGCAGGGTGAGGTACCAGACCCCGGAAGGGGGATGGGGTGAGCTGGTCTACTAGCCTAGCTCTGCCTTTATCCAGTCCACCAGCTCGTCGAACGATGGGTCGCCGGCGAGGTTTGACGTCTTCAACTCCACATGTTCCAGGCCGGGGCTCCATAAGCCGAGCCTTTCGGCCTCCCTGAACTGAGCGTGCCGCCATACCGGCGCGTCCCTGACCCTCACGGTGCCGTACCTACGCATCAAGGCGACGGCGACCGCGTCGTTGGCGAAGACGCTGTCGCTGGCGATTATCACGCCGGGGCTCACCTCATCCCCCGGGTCCGTGCCATACCCAGTGTTCATCCTCATGGCGTCGGAGACCACGAGGTCGACGCCGAAAGCCGTGTTCATCTCCTGGAGCTTCTCCACGTGCCGCTGCCCGTCGTGGAGCCACTCCCTGGCCCGAGCATCTATGAGGCCCACGCCCAGCTTCATTGCGCACGTGAACGTCGCAGTAGAGTGGCTCCTGAGTATGGGAGTGAAAACCAGGCGTTCCGCCTCGTACACCCGCCGTGGTATGGTGATCCCGTCCGGCCAGTGCTCGACGCGGGGCGGCTTCACCCGCACCCAGTCCTCCTCCTCGAAGAAGGCGAGGTCCAAGCCCAGTTCCTCCGCCACAGCCTCGATGCCCAGGTTCTCCATCGTCGCCCGCGTAGGCAGACCACGATTTCTGCCTGACATGTCGCCGACGACTATCTGATCTGGCTCTGCGCCGGCGGCGATGAGGGACTCGGCTATCGCCCTCACCGTCTCCGGGTGGGTGTCCCGCGGGTACGGGTCGTCCGTGTTGCAGTTAGGCTTTATGATGATCTCCCCGTCGACGCCTTCGACGAGCCGTTTAAGGCCTCCGAGGAGCCTCACCGCCTCACGTATGCCTGAGGCGCGGTCCTTTGTCTTGACGACGGCGACGCTGCCCCCGCCTCCACCGTGGATGCGTTCGCGGAGCATCTTCATGGGTACTATGGCGGCTTTAGGCGGGTTCCCCGCCATCTCACGGTATATCTTCATCGATCCTTCGTGGGTGACCTTCATCTCGATGGGGTTCTGTAGGCGTTAAACATGATTTAAGTGCTCCTCAAAGCGGGGATGGCTTCGGGGGCTATACCAGACGCCTAATCCATAAATTCTTTTTAAACTGAATCTTCAGAGGCATGCGGAGGAAGCGGACGCGTCAACGGAGAACTAGTGATGGATGTTACTTTCAACTTTATTTTATTGTTTTCGGCCGGCGTTGCGTTCGTTATGGCCATTCTGGTTTGGCTGAGGTACAGGATGCCCGGGTCCAGCGTTGGCGGCTTCCTCGTCGATTTGGGCTGCATATGGAGTCTAACGTACCTCATTCAAATAATTAGCGATACACAGGCCGACATAGAGTTATGGTACTCCATCCAGACCGCTTTCTCCTTCCTCGTCCCCCCCATGTTCATGGTGTATCTGGCGAGGTACTTCGAAGTCGACATGAAAGCAATTAAAAGATACTTCCCCATCATCGTTCCCTCGCTGGTATTTGCAGGGCTCTCGGCCACTAACAGAATGCATGGCCTCATGTGGAGCAACTCGGTGATAACGCCGCAGAACCAGGTTATTGTAGAGCACGGTGTTCTCGGCGTTATAGCGATATTACATATTTACGTCCACATGCTCGCAGCGACTTATCTCTTCGTGCACATGATATTGTCGAAGAGAAGGCTTTACAAGACAAGGGCCGTAACGTTCCTCCTCGCCATGGCCATATTCGCAGCCACATACGCCTTATCTGTCTTAGGCTACTTCCCCAGCCAGCGAAACATGACTCCGCTTATCTTCAACATCCTGAGCAGCGTAATCTCGCTCGCTAACCCTGAGAACCTATACAAGATCGACGTGCTTCCGCTGGCTTACGAGTCCATCATAGGTGAGATGCACGACGCCGCGATAATAGCTGACCACGACTACAAGATAATATGGCTGAACGAAGCCGCCAAGAAGCTCACCGGGTTCAATGACGTCAAGTTCCTTGACATGAAGCTGTGGGACATCCTGCCAGACATCTTCTACGTAAAGAGCAAGAGGGCCATCGAGGAGAAGACCGGCGTAGAGTACATGGACCGGGTGTATGATCTAAGGATCACGAGCCTCATCGACAAATGGGACCAAGAGAAGGCACGAATCTTCGTGATCAGGGACATGACGGACGTGCTGGAGTACTCCAAGAGGCTTGAGAAGATAGTGGAGGAGAAGACCAAGGAGCTGCGGGACGCCGAGAGGCTCGTAATCATAGGGGAGACAACGATGATGGTTGGCCACGACCTCAGGAACCCGCTGCAGGTGCTCAAAGGGTTGAGCTACGGCCTCAAGAAACGGCACGCAGACAACCCCGAGGCCATGGATGTGTTCGAGAAGATAGACAAGAGCATCTTCTACATGGACAAGATAGTCTCAGACCTGCAGGCGTTCGGTAAGAAGAGGGAGCCTGACGCCAGGATGTACCCGCTCAAGGGCCTGCTGAACAACGCGTTGACCCAGATCGATATCCCCGGAGACGTAGAGATAGAGATGGAGTTCCCCGAGGACTTCATGGTCGCGGTGGACTGGTACATGATACAGAGGCTGTTCATCAACCTGTTACTGAACGGCGTCCAGGCGATGCCCGACGGAGGCAAACTCCATGTGAAAGCATTCGAGGAAGAAGACTCCCACGTCATAATTATAGAGGACACGGGGGTCGGCATATCCGAGGAGGACCTCGCGAACATGTTCAAGCCCCTGTTCACGACGAAGGCGAAGGGAACGGGGCTGGGGCTGGCTGTCTGCAAGAAGATAGTCGAAGCCCACAACGGCTCCATAGAGGTCGAGTCCGAGGTAGGGAAGGGCACAACGTTCACGGTGACTCTGCCGACGTTCACGTCCGTGACTGCGCCTGAGAATCCATTAGTCGATATGGTTGTCGAGAGAAGCGGCTAGCACCCTGTTTCAACGGGCCATGTAGGGGTATAAAAACTGCTCCGCATGCAACGGATCGGATTGTAGCGTCCTAACCGTGGATAACAGCCTCTCGGGGCTAACCGGCTTGAGGAACACGCCGTGCACGCCGCAGTTAAGCCTCTTGACGGCGTCAATCACCTCTATGTAGCCTGAGACGAAGATTATCTTCAGCTTCTGGTCGATCTCGTTCAGGGTCTCCGCGAGCTTGTCGCCCCGCGTCTCAGGGAGCAAATAGTCCATGATGGCCAGCTGTACATCGTTGTCTCTCATGATCCGGACCGCCTCGTCTGCGTCGTTGGCGGAGTAGACCAGAAACCCCTCGTCCTCAAGTATGGATTTGAAGCTGCATATGATGTCGTTGTCGTCGTCGACCAGCAGTATGTTGTTCATCGCCAATATCGGTTCCAGAGTCGCCTTAACGAGCCGCGTTTAAATGTAATATGGTAAATCGTTCCATCATTCTCTGCTAAACGGCAAAGGGGAAACGTGGAGCACGGTGATCA
>CAYFYM010000232.1:0-1682 GCA_964347405.1 uncultured Candidatus Bathyarchaeia archaeon
GGGTCACTACCCGCCGCGGGGATAAGCCATGTTCACGGTATCGGCCTGAGGCCGGACATGCCCCGGCTCAGCACCCGCAGCAGAACGTCCTCGGCGACGCCCCGGTGCCCGGCGGGGTCGTACATCGCCTCCACGAGGGCGTCGTAGTCTAGGCTGTTCACCACCTCGGCGCCCCAGTCGAGGGCGTTCATGCTTAGCACGAGCGCCCGTTCCACGGGCAGCCGGACAGGGTTGATGTCGATGCCGTAGTACCCGGTGTAGCCGTGCATCTTGAAAACCAGCAGCGCCGCCAGCATCTGGTCGATGCCAAGCACCCCCACGTCCAGGTCCTGGTCGTAATTGCCCAGGGGCTGGCTGTTCCAGTGGCTGTGCATCAGCCGCCCCTCACGGAGCACCGACGCGAACGCGTAGGCCAGCTCCTCATGCCCCATGAGCACGTGGCCCACCTCGGGGTTCAGCCCCACCAGAGCGTGGCCGTCGCTCAGCGTCTTCTTGTTCTGCGGCGCCGTAAGCAGCGCCTCCACGTCCCTAGACATGAGGAGCCCGTTGGCCGTGTTCCTGTAGACGTTGTTGCCGCGGGGCTCGTAGGGTTTAGGCTCCAGCGCCACGCGTACGCCGGGCACCTCGTCCATGGCCTCGGCCAGCCCCGTCTCGAACCTGTTCCACATCCCGTAGAAATCGTGGCCGAACGGGTTCTCGTAGCCGTCGATGCCGGGCCACACCACGGCGAACTCTGTGCCCAGCTCCTTGTTGAGCCGCAGCGCCTCAGTGGTCCTGTCGATGGCGTGACGCCGCACGGCCTCGTCGGGGTTGCTGAGGCTGCCGAACTCGTACCTGCGGTCGTAGAACAGGAACGGTATGACGGTGATGAGCTTGATGCCGGTCTCCTTCTCCAACGCCTCGTAGAGGTGGAGGTTGTCCCTGTTGACCTCGTTGGGGTAGTGGGCCTCGACGCCGAACCCGCCGTCGATGATGCCCTCGTCGCGCATCCACGCGACCTTGTTCAGCGTGTCCTCTATGCTGCCCCTGTCTATGTAGGCGTTGTGGAAACGGCTGGCCCCCGGGTAGAAGTACCAGACCCCTGCGCTGTACCTGGGCTCAAGGGTCGTCCCCTTGAGGTGGCCCAGCGTCTCCTCCCTGTCCCTGACGATGCTTTGAGAACGGATATCCTTCAAGAAAGGCACCGATCTCAGCATGCCCCCCGGGTTTAAAGGGTTAACCATGGCCCGTCTAGGCTTCAACCAGATAATAGTAGAGCAGGAAAGCCGCGGCCCCTAACATGCCCGAGGCGGCGTTCAGAGACGTCCACCCAGCCGCCGCCAGAGCCGCGCCTCCGATGGCCGTGCCCAGCCCATAGCCCAAGTACGAGAGGGCGGAGCTGAGGGACATCATGCTTCCCCTGTACTCCGGGATCTGCTCAAGGACCAGCGTGTTCGCCGCGGAGTATTGGAGGGAGAAGAGGAAGTGCCCGGCGATTATCACCGCAGCGCCGAGCCAGAGAGGAAGGTACGGGTAGGCAGCCTGGGAGATGAGCGCCACCCCCAGGGACGCCACGAGGGACATCTTCAAGCCCAGCCTGTCCGTGAAGCTGCCGCAGAAGAACGAGCCCAGCAGGAACGTCAGGGATGCCGCCGAGTATATCAGCGAGACCTGTCCCTGTGACGCGCCCCTGGCTTCCCGCA
>CAYFYM010000233.1:0-26890 GCA_964347405.1 uncultured Candidatus Bathyarchaeia archaeon
GGTACGCCCTCAACTGGGTGCAGGACTTCATGGAAGAGGAGTCCACTTACGTCGAGCTGACAGACGAGGAAAGAGAGGCTGTGAAGGCCGTGGCGGACGAGCTGGAGAAGGCTTCAAACGAGGACGAGTACCAGGCTGCGGTTTTCACCGTCTCCAAGAGCACCGGCGTCAAGGCGAGGAAACTGTTCCCCGTGCTCTACAGGATACTGCTGGGTAAGCCCCAGGGCCCCAGGTTCGGCCCATACGTGGGGCTCGTGGGCAAGGAAACAGTGACGAAGGAGCTAAGAGACGCTCTGAACCAGTAAACAAGCTGAAGAAAAAGGGTTAACGGGCGTAGGCTACGCGTAGGGCTTCCCGTCTTTGCCCCACTCGTACCTCTCGACGTCCTGGATAATCACGGTGACGGCTTCGGGCCCACAGCCCACCGCCTCACACATGGCTTCCGTGAGGAGCCTGATGGTCTTGGCCTTCGTCTCCTTGTCTCTTCCCTTGAACCATTTAACCTCTATGAGCGGCATCTCGTGTCAACCAAAGATACGCCGTGAACGATAAGAAGCCTTCGGGTGAGGCGGGCTCCAAACTCAAGATCCTCATCACGGCTCAGAGGGGCAAACTTATCATCGCCCGCCCACCATGAACAAGGGCTCATGGACAATAAGGGTTCCCCATGGGAAGACCTTAAACCGTGTACGCGTGAATGGTTTGCCATGGACCGACCCGACAAGACCATGTACTTCCTGAACATCGCCCTCAGCGTCGCGGCTAGGAGCACCTGCCTCCGCCGCAAGTTCGGGGCAGTGATAGTGAAGGACAACACCATCGTGGGGACCGGGTACAACGGTAACGCCCGCGGCGTCGTGAACTGCAGCGAGGTGGGCTGCATCAAGGACCTCATGGACGCCCCGCAGGGAGAGGCGTACGACTACTGCCCCGCGGTCCACGCCGAGGAGAACGCCATAATAAACAGCAACAGAGCCGATAGGATCGGCGCAACGTTGTACATAGCGGGCTTGGACAGGGACGGCGAATACACCATGGCGGTCCCGTGCCAGAGGTGCCAACGCAAGATAATAAACAGCCAGATATCTGAGGTTGTCATCCTCAGGGACGACGGCACGCCCATGAGGATAGACGTCAACGCGTACGTGGAGGCCGACGGGGCTTGGTACAGGGAGATGCTTCGCAAGGTCAGGGGAGGTTAGCCTCGACAAATTTATAAACCGACCTAACTCAAGACCTTACGTTATGTCCGTAGAACAGAAGTTTGAAGACATCGAGAAGGAGATACAGGCGCTGATAGAAAAGATAGACTCGATTGAGGAGACGCTTGAAGATCTGGGGGAACGGCTAGACGACATCGAAGAGAAGCTTGAGGAACAGTAACCTCACTCATATTTTCTCTCACCCAAAGCTTAATTACCTATAAAATACGCCCCATTGAGAGGCGTCTTAAATGGCTTTCGGTGAGCACACGTCAAAGCAGATAATCGGCACCAAGTCGAAGGAGCTGCAGGGTAAAAAGATAATTCTGTGTATCACGGGCAGCGTCGCCGCCATAAAGAGCACTGAGATCGCACGGGAGCTCATGAGGCGAGGCGCCGACGTCTACGCGGTCATGACGCGCAGCGCTCAGCAGATCATCCACCCCGACATGGTGGAGTGGGCCACAGGGAACCCCGTGGTGACCGAGCTCACGGGCAGGGTGGAGCACGTCACCTACGCGGGGGAACACGAAAACCGTGCCGACCTCATACTCGTTGCGCCTTCCACGGCGAACACCATAGGGAAGGCCGCCTCTGGCATAGACGACACCCCCGTATCCACGACGCTGACCACCGGGATAGGGGCGGGCATACCCGTCGTCTTCGCCCCGGCGATGCACGCCTCCATGTACAACCACCCCATAGTGCTTGAGAACATAGAGAAGCTGGAGGCGATAGGCATCACTGTGCTCATGCCGCGGATGGAGGAGGGGAAGGCAAAGATCCCTGGCACGGACGAGATCGTGCAGGCGGTCGTGGACGAGCTCACGGCTGTGAAGGACTTGGCTGGGAGGCGCGTGCTGATAACCGCCGGGCCCACCCGGGCGTACCTGGACGCGTTCAGGTACATCACCAACCCCAGCTCGGGGAAGATGGGCGTGGCGCTTGCCAGCAACGCGCTGGCGCGAGGGGCAGAGGTAACTCTTGTCTATGGGCCGGGCACCGCCGAGCCTCCGAGGGAAGCGAAGGTAGTTCACATCGAGTCAACCGAGCAGATGCTTGAAGCCGTGAAACGCGAGCTGGGCTCTACGAGACACGACGCCGCCATACTCTCGGCCGCCGCAGCGGATTACGGGCCCGCCAAGAGGAGGATGGAGAAGACACCCTCTGGTAAGCGCGAGTGGTTCATTGAGTTGAAGCCGCTTCCTAAGGTGGTGGAGAACGTAAAGAAGATCGACCCCGATATATACCTAGTCGGCTTCAAGGCCGAGTACGGCGTCTCCGAGGAGGAGCTAGTGAACCGCGCATATGACAGGATGATCGGCGCAGGCATGGATCTGGTAGTCGCCAACGACGTCTCGAGGGAAGGTGTGGGTTTCGGGGCCGACGACAACGAGGTGTACATCGTTGACCCTGAGAAGCGCGTCGAGCACTTGAAGGCGAGCAAGCATGAGATAGCCGCCGAAATACTTGACAGGATAATAGAAAAAACAAGGTCCGGTTGACCTGTTTTTTCGTGTTTGAGGTAAGACAGGGTGTGTTGTTGACGTAGCTGTGTCTTCCCTTTGTGTCTTAGGCTGTGTTTTTCGGGTTATAATCGGGTGATTTATTCTCAGATCGTGAAAGTAACTTTATAAAACCATGATGGGTAGAAGAAACCATGAAAGCAGGTAAAACTTCCCTAGCGTTCATACTGGTTTCGCTTATAATCTTACAAGCAGCTCTGCCAACGGTAATGGGGGCATACGAAGTACTTGAGTCTGAGGTATGCTTCGACTACAGAGTAGATAATCTTAAACCAAAGGGTATAGGAACGACGTTCTTCACCCACAACGAGAAAGTCGGCCTCTGGGTAAATATCAGCGATCCACCAACTGATGTCAACATGAGGGTGAAATGGTACGCCCCCGACGGGACCTACGATAACAACGCCGTCAACGTGATACAGCTTGATGGAGAGGAGTGGGGTATCGTCTTCAACTCGATATACATAGACGGAACGGAGGCTGCGAACAAGATAGGCGTGTGGACTGTAGAGTTCAGCATAGACGGCACGGTGGAGGCTGCTGAAGAGTTCCAGATACTCGACTACGACGAAATAATCTCGACTTTCGCAGATTTAAAGGACCAACTAGACGATATCCAAGCCACCTACGAAGAAACCCAGGAGACCAACCAGGCGCTCATGGAACAGCTAGCAGAACTGGAGGCCGACTACAACGACTTGCTGGAAAACCCGCCGAACGAGGAGGCGCTCCAAGATCTTCAGGACCAGTACTCCGAGCTGTACGAGGACTACAGGGACATACAGGTTAACTTGAGCACGACCAAAATGATGATGTACGGAGCGGTCGTGGTAGCCATAGCGAGCGTTGCGGTTGCCGTCTACTTCGGAGCCATAAAGCGCTCATAACCTTTTTTTTCTAGGTGTTCAGGTGAAACTCTACTATCTTGACTCGTTCGATTAGGCGGCGTCTTGTTTGGCGAATGTCAGCTACAAACGGCGTTGAGGGAGGGCTGGATCGCAGGCGCTGCGCTCGACGTATTTGAGGACGAGCCCATAGGGGACGGCCACACCTTTTATCATTCGACAACGTGACGCTTACCCCCCTCACTCGGCCGGGAGGTCGCCTGAGACGGAGATGATGGGGTGCCGCCAGATAGCCCGACGGGCCGCATCGTATCTATGCGGTGAAGGGGTTGACCCAGTCCACGTGGCTAATAAGTTGGTGTTAGGATAGGAACGGCTTTTCGAGAGAACGCGATTCTTCTCGCCACGGCCGAAGGATCAGGGTCCGTGAACCGTTATCCAGAACGCTTTAACAGGATCTGGACCCAGATATGAAGTGACTACACTTGAACACGGAAGAGCTGAGACAGAGACTGGCCAATGTTGGGAGGCAGCTTTTCGCCGACGGCCTCACCTACGGCGCCTCGGGTAATATCAGCGCCAGGATGGAAGACCCGTCCAGGTGCCTGATAAAGCCTTCAGGGTACCGGTTCTGCGACCTTGAGCCTGAGCACTTCCTGGTGATGGACATCGGCACCCGGGAGGTGATGGAAGGCAACGCCAAGCCCAGTATAGAGACGCCCTTCCACACTAGGCTCTACCAGAAATGGCCCGAGGCGGGAGGCGTTGTGCACATACACCCCAAGTACTCGACTATACTGTCCATCGCTGGGATAGAGATCGTGCCCATGGGCCTCGATCTGTATAACGCTCCGGCTCTCGCAAAGGGCATACCGTTGTCAAAGTTCGGGCCCCCCGGCTCGGAGGAGCTCGCCGACAACTTGGTTGAGGCGATGGGGGACCGCGTGGCGTGTCTCATGCCCCACCACGGCGTCATAGCCATAGGTAGGACTATAGAGGAAGCTGCAATGAACGCCAAGGTGGTGGAGGCTTTGGCGGAGCTTCAGTACAACGTGATGCTAGTGGCCGAGCCAGAGCCATTGCCTGACCCCATTCTGGAGAAGCTCGTGAAAATGGCCGAGGGAAAAGGGTTACTCGTCTAAGGCGTTTTCCTTCTTCGATTTTGCGAGCCTGTGTACGAGGGTCTCCCCCTCTTCGAAGCCCTCTAATGGCTCAAGCTCAATTAGGCCAGCTTCCGCCGCCGACTTTAGTGCTTTTTCGCCGCGCTCGGTCCTCACGATCACGGTGGACCAGCCCCCGGCGCTGCCCACGTTGCCCACTGAGACGTCGCTGAACTCGGAGGTGAAGTCGTCGCATATGTGGCAGCATGGGCGTATGAGGGCCTTGACGTTCTTGAGCCTAGTCCTGTGGACGACTTCGTCACCTTGGTGGGCGTAGAACCGGCCTTTCTTGATCTCGAACTTTGTTACCTTCCCAGGGTCCACGCCGTTGGATTCAAGGTAGTCCATGAAGTCGCTGTAGTTGAAGGTCTCCATGCAGAAGAGCCCGATCTTTAGCTTCACCGAGTCCGTGAACCTCTTGTTCCTGAACCTGCCCTGGGTAAGCCTGCTCAGCCCCCTCATCTGGCATGCCGTGCCGACGACCGCGATGTTGGCCAGCTTCAGCTCTTTCACAGCCTTCTTGACGCCGACCAGCGTCGGGCTGGGCGTGTACTTTGTGCCCGCGCCCTTGATGACGGTCTCCACGTCCTTCGCTATTATGGGGGTCGGCACCCAAATCTTGTCCTCCTCCAGCCCGGCGACGACGACGGCGTCGCCTCCATCCAAAAGGAATTGGTACAGCAGAGAGGTAACGACGCCTCCGTCCTGAGCCTTCTCGTGGATGTCGTCTCTCCTTGTCCTCGCGGCGTACACCGCCTTATAGATACCTGTGAGCCGTTCTTTTTCTCTCCGGGTGCGGCCGTGAATGGCTTTATCCATCTCGTCTACGCTGAAATCCGTTCTGGGGCAATTGGGATAGCATAGACCGCACTCTATGCAGTCGCCGACGAGCTTCGGCAACCCTTCCTCCAGCTCCACGACGTTCACCGGGCACACGGCGACGCAGGTACCGCACGAGACGCACAGGTTCCTCTCAACGACGTCCTTGACTAGGTCTGTGAATGTCTTCTTCTCTTGGGCCAATGGGAATCAATAAGAGAACATGGTAGACGTTTAACAAGTTTTCTGGGAAAAACAGGGTAATCACTGAAAATATCGTCGAATATATTTCTCAAAAGTTTTTATATTAATATTATATTGATTGACAGGTCTTGGGGTGTCGGTTACTTGAAGCTGGACGCTATTTTTAGGCCGAAGTCGGTAGCTATCATAGGCGCATCCAACACCCCGGGTAAAGTCGGGTACGTTCTAGCTAACAACCTGCTAAAGAGCGGATACCAAGGTAACGTCTACCTGATCAACTTGAGGGGAGGCGAGATACTCGGCCAACAGTCCTACAAGTCCATTTTGGACGTGCCCGGAGAGGTGGAGCTGGCGGTGATAGCGATACCCGCCCAGTACGTGATACCCACGGTCGAGCAGTGCGGAGAGAAGGGCGTAAAGGCACTCATAGTAATATCCGCAGGCTTCAAGGAGACGAGCCGCGAGGGAGCCGAGCTTGAGAAGAAGCTTGTTGAGACCGTGAAAAAGTATGGTATGAAGCTGCAGGGGCCCAACTGCCTGGGAGCCGTAAACACCCACGTGCCATACGACCTCAGCTTCGCGTCCACCCTGCCGAGGAAGGGTAGCATAGGGTTCATCACCCAGAGCGGCGCGCTGGGCACCGCTATCCTTGACTGGATAATCGCCGAGGAGATCGGTTTCGGCAGCATAATCAGCCTCGGCAACAAGGCCGACCTCGACGAGGTGGACTTCATGGGCGCCATGGTCGAGGATCCCGACATAAAGGTCATCCTGCTATACCTGGAGAGCATCGAGAGGGGCCGCAAGTTCCTAGAAGTCGCGGAAGGCGTCGTCAAGAAGAAGCCGGTCCTCGTGGTGAAGGGCGGCACGAGCAGCGCCGGCGCCAAGGCGGCGGGCAGCCACACAGGCGCCCTCGTCGGGAGCTTCCTCGCCTACCAGAAGGCGTTCGACAAGGCGGGGGTCATACTGTCGGAGAGCATGGAGGACCTGTTCAACTACGCCGTGGCCTTCACCCAGCAGAGCCTGCCAGATGACGAAGGAATAGTCATTGTGACCAACGCAGGGGGCCCCGGGATACTGTCCACCGACCTGGTGGAGAAGCTGGGCCTGAAGATGGCGTCGCTCTCAGAGGATACAGTGGAGAAGCTGGAGGGGAGCCTCCCGGAGGCGGCGTCCACGGGGAACCCCATAGACATCCTCGGGGACGCCCTCCCTGACAGGTACGCGGTCGCCGTCGAGTCCGCGCTGCGGGACCCCAACGTCCACAGCCTGCTGGTGCTTTTGACGCCGCAGGCTATGACGGACGCACTGACGACGGCCAAACATGTAGTCGATCTATCCAAGAGGTACCCGGACAAGCCCATGATATCGGTGTTCATGGGCGGGGACTGGGTCGCGGACGCGACCGAGTACCTCAAAGACAACGGCGTCCCCTGCTACAACTTCCCAGAGAAAGGCATCAAGACCCTGGACGCGCTGTACCAGTACTCGCGCCACCTCAAGCTCTCTGAGCTGAAACCCCCGGTGTTCGATGACATCGACAGGGACGAGGTGCAGAGGATCTACGATAGCGTGAGGAGCGACGGCAGGAACGTGCTTTTCCCCCACGAGGCCGTGGCGGTGGTTCAGGCGTACGGCGTGAACGCGCCGCCGAGCAAGCTCGCCAAGAACGCCGAGGAGGCGGTGGACTTCGCCGAGGAGATAGGGTACCCGGTGGTCATGAAGATAGTCTCGCCGGATATAATGCACAAGACGGACATCGGCGGCGTCGAGCTCAACCTCAATAACGCCTACATGGTCAGGATCGCGTTCGAGGAGATAATGCGTAAGAGCCGGAAGGCCCAGCCCCTCGCCAAGATATAAGGCATCACGGTGGACAAGATGGTGCCCAGGGGCAGGGAGATGATCATAGGGATGAGCAGGGACCCCCAGTTCGGGCCCATGGTCATGTTCGGCCTCGGCGGCATATACGTCAACTTTCTCAAGGACGTCTCCTTCAGGCTCGCCCCCATGAACGAGAGGGAGGCCCAGGAGATGATGGAGGAGACCCGCAGCTACACGCTGCTCGAGGGCGTCCGTGGGCAAGCCCCCGCTGACATAGACGCGGCGCGGGACGCCATACTGAGGATCGGGGAGCTGGTCTGGGACTTCCCTGAGCTCGCGGAGCTGGACATCAACCCGATACTCGTCTACGACGACGGCAAGGGCGTTAGCGCGCTCGACGTCAAGATGACGCTGAGCGGCTAGCCTCTCACGTGCTTCAACGCCTGGTCGAGGTTGTACTCTAGCCCGTATTTTCGCCTGAAGTAGTACACCACGTTGCCCACGTCTCTCTCGAGGAGCTCCAAGGCGTTGGGGTGGTCAGCCGACACGTACTGGGGCCAGTCGATTATCCATGTCATTCCCTCGGCGTCCACCAGTATGTTGTACTCGCTGAGGTCGGTGTGTATCACGCCGGCCCTGTACGCGGCCCCCACGTCCTTGAGTACGTCGTCGAGGAACCAGCGGGGCTCCTCGAGGCTGATTATGTCCGATAGCTGGGTCCCCTCGATGAGTTGCATCACTATGACGTGCCTGTTCTGGCCCATGGGCTCCGGTACCGAGACGCCGGTGCCGTGCATGGCCTGGAGGGCGCTGTACTCGGCCTCCGCGGCGAGCCTCGACTGGTAGAGCCACGAGATGTGCCGCCTGTCAGCGACGTACTCCCTCTTTCGTCTTGTGTCGCGGAAGCTGGTCCTGCCGAGCCTGTGGAACTTCACGGCCACCTTGACCTCGTCTGGGGTGACGGCCTCGTAGACGTCGGACTCCTTACCTATGCCTATTGGTGGGCCCAGGGCCTCCAGCGTCTCGGCCTTGACGAGGGCGTTGAGGGCCAGGAGGTCGTAGCCGTTGTAGTTCATCATGTAGCCGAGGTAGGGGTCCTGCTGCCGATAGAGTAGATCCAGCTCGTCGAGCCTCTTCATACGGTACTCTAGCTCGTTCTCGTTGAGGCCGCTGTACCTGGCTACGTCCTCGAAGGGGACGACCTCGTGCTGTATCATCCCCAGCTCTATGGCTTGAAGTATCCTGACGTCGTAGCTCTCGATCCTGGTGATGGCTTCAGCTGCTTTCTCGGCCGAGGACACAGAAATAGGAACGGGCTCGCTCTATATATTAGGGACGTTAGAGTTCAAGCCTGTCTTTTAAGGCGTTGGATATGGGTATGCCCACGACGCCGGCGACGATCATCTGGACCATGTTGAACGGGAGCTCGCTGAGCGCGGCGGTGAACCCGTACATGAAGACCTGGACGACAAAGTAGCCGCCCACCATCACGGCGCCTCCTACGAGCCACGCCGTGACTGTCTTTTTCATGGTTCTCGTTTCGTTGTCCCCCGCTAGGTGGCCGGCGATGTACCCCTCGGCGCCTTTGATGACTGTTGTGAATATCACCCAGTTGTACCATCCGCCGAGGAGGTCGGCCAGCCCTGAGCCGAGTCCGCCGGCCAGGGCGCCCACCAGGGGCCCGAAGGTCAGGCTGGTGATGATTACTATGCTGTCTCCGAGGTTGAAGTAACCGCTGGTGGCGGGTATGGGGAAAGTGAACATCATGGTCGCTATGGTCGCAAGGGCGCCCATTATGCCGATTGCCGCTACTTGACGCGTGTTTAGGATCGCCATAAACTATTATAGTTATAGCTATAATATAAAATATTCTAGTTTAAACTATAGTATCGTGTACGAATATCCGTTTTGAACGCTAGAGGAGAACCTGCAGATCCTCCAGGGCCTCGATGACCCTCCGGCCTCTATCGGTGACCTCTAGGACCTTCCTCTTACCGGAGACTCTCGAGGAGATGAGGCCTCGGCTCTCAAGGTCGTTCAGGTGCTGGTACACTGCCCCCAGCGTCATCTCGCCTCCCATGCTCTTCCATATGGCGTACCCGTAGGTGGGCTGCTGGGCTATCTCCCTGAGTATCCGTTCCTTGGTAGCCAGCCGGGACCCCAGCCGGGGAGCCTTCCTGTGCTTGGTCAGGCTGCTGAGTATGTCGTCCGCCTTGAGGCCGCTGCTCGTGACGAGGCATACGACGTTGTCCCCGCTATCTATAAGGCCCCTCACGTTGGCCGTCTTCAGCGATGCGACGGGGGCCGCGGACGCCGGCTCAGCGAATATCCCCTCTAGTTTCGCCATCTCCTTGCCTGCGGATATCATGTCCTCGTCGGAGACGGATACCGCGTAGCCGTCTGAATCCTTCAGCGCCTTCAGGGCTAAAGCCCCGTATATGGGCTCGGCGACCCTTATCGCCGATGCCTCGGTCTCGCCGCCGCCGACGTCCACGGGCTTCTCCTCTCCTCGGGTGAAGGCCCTAGATATGGGTGAGCAGCCCTCGGCCTGTACTCCTATTATCCTTGGCTTCCTGTCGATGAGTCCTAGCCGCTCCTGCTCCAGGAAGCCCTTCCAGAGAGAGTGCAAGGTGGCTCCGCTGCCCATGGCCAGTATAACCCAGTCGGGGACCCCGTTCTGCTCCACCAACTCGTAGGATATGGTCTTTAAGCCCTCGACGGACAGTGGGTTGAGCTCCGTGGTTGCCTGGTACCACCCCAGCTCTTCCTCGAGCTTGCGCGCCCGTTCTATGGACTCCTCTATGCTCTCCCCGGACTCAACTATCTTGGCGTCGTAGATCATCATCTGGGCCAGCTTGCCCATGTCCACGGCCTTAGGGACTATGAGGTTACAGCTCATGTCCATACGGGCGGCGTATGCGGAGACGCTGGCGCCGTGGTTCCCGTTGGTGGCGCACACCAGCGTGTCGTAGCCCCTGCTGGCGGCGTCAGAGACTATGAGGGCGGCGGAGCGGTCCTTGAAGCTGTTCGTCGGGTTCCTGCTCTCGTCCTTGAGGAAAAGATTGTCGAAGCCCATGGCCTCGGCTAGCCGCCTCGATCTCTGGAGCGGGGTGCCGCCTTCCCCTAGGCTGACCACGCGGGAGACCCCGGGCATGACCTGCCTATACCGCCAGAAGGTTAATGAGCCGCTGAACCGTGTTTTTCCCTTCCCCGGCGCCAGCCTGTACTCCAGAATCCCCCCACAGCTCCTGCAGGTCGACTGGGGGTGCTCCTGGTCAACGGTTTCCCCGCATTCGAGGCAGACGAGCTTAAGCTCGGGGCTCATCAATTACCATATGGCTGGGTCCGGTTTTATTCTTATGCTAATTCTTTTATTGGGTACCATGTATCAGTTCACGTATCACCGTTGAAGCTATCCGAACTGAGGCCCGGGATGGAGAACGTGGAGTTGGTAGTTGAGCTGATCAGCCTGGAGGAGCCGCGCATGGTTACCACGTACAGCGGCCTGGAGCACAACCTCGTCGAGGGGGTGGTGGACGACGGCTCAGGAGAGATGGGGCTCACGGTCTGGAACGAGAAGATCGAGGAACTTGAGGGCGTAGAGGCCGGCGACACTTTGAAGCTAGTCGGCTGCTTCATAACCTCCTTCAAGGGTGAATTGTCCGTCAACATCGGCAGGGACTCGGGAATACAGAGACAGTGACCTTCATTGCAGGATGACCTTCTGGATAGGCTCATGGAGGAGTCCAAGAGACGCCAAGAGATGAATGGCTGCCACGGCTTCGAGCACACGGAGCGGGTTATACGGCTCTGCAGGGTTCTCGGCGAGAGACTGGGCGCAGACATGTCGGTGCTAGTGCCGGCGGCGATACTCCACGACATAGGGCGGGGTGAAGACGGCCACGCCGAGAAGGGAGCAGAGAAAGCCAGAGAAATCCTCATGGAGCAAGGCGCACCGGATGATAAAATAGCGAGGATGGTTGAAGCCATAAGGGTGCACAGTTTCAGCGGAGGGCTAGAGGCGGCTTCCCTCGAGGCCCAGATCCTGAGCGACACAGATAAACTTGATGCATTGGGGGCGGTCGGCGTCTACAGGGCTGGGCAGTACAGCGGTGAATACGGTAGATCCCTTGAAGATTATCTAGGCCACTTCCACGAGAAGCTGCTCACCCTCAAGGGGCTCCTGTACACGGATGAGGCTAGAAAGCTGGCAGAGAGCCGCCACAGGTTCTTGGAGTCCTATCTTGAGGAGTTCATGAAGGAGCTGAGGGCGGAGGCCTAGGATTCGCCCCACCTTCTATAGAGGTTGTTTGGGACGCCAAGCTGGTCGAGTATCTTTCCTGAGATGAAGCTCGCCAGATCATCGATGGACTCGGGGTTGTGGTAGAAGCCGGGCATGGCTGGCAGCATCACTGCGCCGAGCCTGCTGAGCCGAGCCATGTTCTCCAGGTGAACCGCGTGGAGCGGCGTCTCTCTGGGAACCACAACGAGGGGCTTTCGCTCCTTGAGGTGGACGTCCGCAGCCCGGGTCACCAAGTTGGCGTTGTAGCCGTGGGCTAGGGCAGCCACCGTCTTCATCGTGGCTGGAACTATGACCATCCCGTCCACCCTGAAGCTGCCGCTTGCGAGAGGCGCCTCAAGATCGTTTGGCTCGTAGGTGAAATCAGCTAGAGCGGTGAGTTGTTCTGTGCCTCCCAGCTCGTGTCCCGCCACCGTCTTCCCCGCCTCGGTGACTATCAGATGCGTCTCGATGCCCTGGCTCTTCGCTGCATTTAGGAAGTTTTTCGCGTAGATGGAGCCACTTGCCCCGGTAACCGCCACAACAAGCCTCATGTCTAAGACCACTTGAACGGTATGAATTAGAATCTGCGGGTTATAAACTGATTCGGAGTCAGTCTCCGCCCGGCGGCGGTGTCTGCGGCTCTATGCAGATGTATAGGATGTTGTTTCCCCTGATGAACACGTCCCCGTAGGACGCGACGAGCCCCGAATGGTCGTACTCCTTGGCTCCCTTGAGCATCATGTTCATGTACCCGTCAGCGCGGGTCATCTTTCCCCAGTACTCTCCCCTGCCCTTGAGGGCGACGGCGACGTTGCTTCCCACTGCTTTAATCAGTACGTTTAGTGGTTTCTTTCTTGGCTCCAAGTCGTTTACACCGTTTCTATGTAATGAATAGTCCATATATGCTTTATATAAAAAGCTTCTGAAACAAACAGTTATTTTATTCACTTTTTAGCGTTATTCAGATAGTATAATCCAGTCGTTTATGTTTTCGTTGTCGATAACCTTCTTTATTTTCAGTTTTGATTTTATGAATAACCCTATAAACTCCTGTTTACTAATTGCTTTTTTCAAGATCGAAACCACGAGAAACCCGTCTTTTCGTCTGGCCGCGTCCATCTCCATGAGCATACGCACCATGCACGACGCGTTCTGCAGCACCGTGAAGGACGTAACCATGTGGAAGACGCGTTGCCTGAAAGGCAGGTTCTCCGAGTCCCCGTTCACCAGCTGAACCGTGGCTTTTGCTCTGTCTCTGGCTCTACTGAGGAGCTCGATGGAAACGTCCAAGCCCACCATTTGCGCTTTAACATGCTCGAAAAGCAATCCCGTGCC
Organism: uncultured Candidatus Bathyarchaeia archaeon; assembly: GCA_964347405.1. Classification (GTDB taxonomy): domain Archaea; phylum Thermoproteota; class Bathyarchaeia; order TCS64; family TCS64; genus RBG-16-57-9. The sequence goes on from CAYFYM010000233.1 coordinate 13,198, forward strand.
GCATCCGTTGTCGAGGACAATATCATCGGGGCTGATCTCTACGTCGTCTAGCATGAACCTGTATTTAAGGCGCTGCTCCTCGGAGTATCTAGTATCGTATACCCTGCCGCCCATGTCGTCGTAGCGATCCCTGATCTCCCTTTTCCCGTCGTTCATCTCTGCACTGTTGCCGCTTGCTTATTTACTTATTCAGGAATATTATCCTAAGCGTGTTTTAAATGGTCGACACAGGGAAGGAGGACTGGGAGAGATTCGGCAGGGCGAGGAAGGCGGCGGCGCAAGAGATCGTCGAACTGAACAAGTGGCGGTCTAGCCCAGAGAGCTTCGATTTCGCGTCTTACCGTTGCCAGACACTGATCCACAGGGCTCACGTGGTGATGCTGGCCGAGGAAGGGATAATAACGCGTGACGAGGCAGCGGCCATCGTCGATGGAGTGAAGAGCGTGGCCGAGGTCGCCAAGGCTGACCCGAGCCTCACAGCGTACATGTCCACAGAGACGGCGCTGATCAAGAAGATCGGGGACCTCGGCGGCAAGATGCATATAGCTAGGAGCCGTAACGACCTGGGCCACACCCAGCGGAGGCTATACTACAGGGAACAGGTTGAGAGGGCCATAGGCTCGGTGATAGAGTTCAGACGGAGGCTGCTTAACGCGGCGGAGAGGAACGTGGACGCCTACATGCCGGGGTACACGCACCTGAAGCAGGCCCAGCCGGTTACCTTGGCACACTACCTGCTCGCTCACGTGGAGGCAGCCAGAAGAACGGTTCAGCGTCTTGAGGGTGTGTATCGTAGAACCAACCTGAGCCCAATGGGGGCAGCCGCCTTCGCGGGCACCAGCTGGCCCATAGACAGAAACCGGACAATGGAGCTTCTGGGCTTCGACGGCTTGTTGGAGAACTCTCAGGACGCCGTGGCCTCCGTCGATTACTTCATGGAGCTATCGGCCGCCCTCGCCATACACATGACCAACCTCAGTAGGCTCGCCCAAGACATCCAGATGTGGTCCACCGACGAGTACGCGATGATAGACCTTGACGAGGCGTACGCCGGGACCAGCAGCATAATGCCCCAGAAGAAGAACCCTCTGGTCCTGGAGCAGGTGAAGAGCTACACGTCGGAGTGCATAGGAGCCATGGTTGCCGTCGTCTCAGCGGTGAAAGGCGTCTCGTACTCGCACATGCAGGACAAGGTGCTTCTGGAGCCCGTCTCGTTAGACACCGTGGTAGGCTGCACCAACGTCATGGCCGGGGTGGCCGAGACCATGAGGCCAATGAAGGAGAACATGATGGATAGGCTCAGGGAGGGGTTCAGCACCATGACGGATCTCGCCGACACGCTGGTTAGGCTGCACGGCGTCTCGTTCAGGCAGGCCCACAACATCGTAGTAGAGGTGATCCTCAGCGCCCTCAAGAACGGCGTCAAGGCCGAGGGGATCACGGTGGAGATGATCAGGAAGGCCTCGGAGAAGGTAATGGGCAGGGCGCTCAAGGTTCCGGAGCAGGAGCTTCGCTCAGCCGTCGACCCAGTGCTTAACGTCCAGAGGAGAAAGGTCATAGGCGGGCCGGCCCCGGAGTCCGTGAAAGCGATGATCGAGAACCAGCGGATGAGTTTGAGAGACGAGGAGAAGAGGAGAAAAAACAGGAGGGAAAAGATAGCCAAGGCAAAAGAGAAGCTTGCACAGGCGGAGCAGGCGCTCGGAGTGTATTAAGAGAGTTGGTTCTCTACTTCAAGTAGATAGACGGGGTAGCTCTCGACGAATCTAAAGCCCAGCTTCAGGGCGGTCCTGTTTGAGGGCTCGTTTCTTTGCCAGCAGTGCCAACCCACCTGGCTTAACCCGAGGCCGAGGCAACGCCTAATGAGGGCGCCCGCCGTCATCGTTGCAAACCCTTTCCGTCTGTGTTTCTCGATTGTCGCTATCCCTATCTCGTACCTGTCGCCGTGGTTGTACTCGGACATGCACCACGAAACCACCTCGTCCCCGGTTAAACCGCAGACGCCCACGCTTTTCTCGAGGAACTCCTCCACCGAAGCCCTCTCGGAGCACATCTCCTCACGTACTTTATCGAGGTTAGCGTAGGGGGTGCTCAGGAAACGCCTGTCGATGACCTCTAGCCTGAAACCTTCAGAGGCGGTTTCCCCCCATTCACGGGTCTCCGCGTTGAGCTCGTAGTAGTTCCTAGTGTCTGGGTGTACCTTCACGCCGCCCAGGCGTTGAAACAAACCCGAAAGCGATATCTTGGGGTCGAAGTACACCATGAAGTATTTCGCTCCGCGGCGTACGCTGTCTCGTTTGATCTTGCAGCCGATGGTCTCCGCTGCTCTCTGCAAATCTTCACCGCCGAGCTCCCCGGACAGGAATATTCTGGACTTCGTCCAGGTCAAGGCGCATCTGGGGTCGTCTCGGTTGTCTACGAAGACTTTCGCGTCCGTCAAACCGCTCAGTATGGAGCCTATGGCAGCGTGATGCGTCAGAGGGTTGAAGACCCCCGCGGCTTTATGGCGGTTCCCTATACGAGGCTCATCAAGCATATCCCCATAGTTTCCTCCGTGGATTAAAAATAGGTTCGGTTTATCGTTAGCAAAAGCATTAAAACTTGAACTAAGTTTTTTCCAATGAATGACTTAAAATATATAATTTGCACCACGGGTTAGAGACTTCATCGAACTTGCACAGGAATTAATGCATCTTCTTAGTAAACATCAGATTATAAAAGACGTGGCTTTAACCATCTAGGCTTAATTCATCGTCCACGTATAAAAACACACATCGGTTATTAAACCGGTTAACAGGCCATCACCCCCCAGCGCTATTTTGGCGCATCCGGATGCTCCAGTCTTTTCAAGTAAATATTATATGGCGTGAAAACGGGTTCCACCGTATGAGCGTTAATCCACGCCACAGATCAAGCAAGGTCTACGACGGCCCCGACCGATTGAGCCACCGCTCGCTCCTGAAAGGCACTGGGGTGTCGAACATGGACCTGAAGAAGCCTCTGATAGCCATAGCAAACAGCTTCACCGAGATAACCCCGGGCCACGTGCACCTGGACAGGCTCGCAGATGAGATCAAGCTGGGCGTCGCATCCGCCGGTGGAGTGCCGAGGGAGTTCAACACCATAGCGGTGTGCGACGGCATAGTGATGGGCCACCAGGGGATGAAGATGAGCCTCCCGAGCAGGGAGATAATCGCCGACAGCGTCGAGGTCATGGCCGAGAGCCACGGCTTCGACGCCATGGTCTGCGTCACGACCTGCGACAAGATCGACCCCGGGATGCTCATGGCCGCGGCGAGGATAGACATACCGACGATATTCGTGCTCGGCGGCCCCATGGAGCCGGGCTGCCCCGCCTGGGGACGGTACAAGGGCCAGAAGATAACGGTCCAGGAGCTCTTCGAGGCGGCGAGCCTCATGGTCGGCGGCAAGCTCGGCGAGGAGGAGGCCAGATACCTGGAGGACGTCTGCTGTGGCCCCGGTGCGTGCGGCGGCATGTTCACCGCCAACACCATGCAGTGCCTCATCGAGTCCATAGGCATGACCCTGCCCTACATGGCTACGGCGGAGAGCACGGGCATGGAGCGGGTCAGGCTGGCCCAGGATGCGGGGAAGAAGATCATGACGCTCCTCGAGGAGGGGCTGACGCCGAGAAAGATAATGTCGGAGGCCGCGTTCAGGAACGCCTTGACGGTGGACATGGCGCTGGGAGGCAGCACCAACACCGTGCTCCACCTGAAGGCCGTGGCGGAGGAGTGCGGCATCGAGTTGCCCCTGGAGCTTTTCGACGAGATTAGCAAGGGTACGCCCCACCTCTGCAACATGGCTCCCGCTGGGCCTTACAAGATCGTTGACCTCCACGGGGCGGGTGGGATACCCGCGGTGATGAAGAGGCTGGAGGGGAGGCTGGACACAGGCGTGTTAACCGCCACAGGGAAGACGGTTAAGGAGAACCTGGAGGGGGTGAGGGTGCTCGACGACGAGGTCATCAGGCCGCTGGACGAGCCGGTGCACGAGACCGGCGGCATCGCCATAATAAGGGGGAGCCTGGCCCCCGACGGCGGCGTCGCCAAGATGGCTGCCATCGATCCGGCCATGTGGGAGTTCAGGGGGACGGCGAAGTGTTTCGACAGGGAGGAGGACTCGCTGGAGGCCATCCATGGGGGAGAGATCGAGAACGGCGACATAGTAGTGATCCGCTACGAGGGCCCCAAGGGGGGGCCGGGCATGAGGGAGATGCTGGCTGCCACCAGCGCCGTGGTGGGCTACGGCTTAGACCGGGTCGCCATCCTAACGGACGGCCGGTTCAGCGGCGCGAGCCGCGGCCCCTGCATAGGCCACATAGCGCCTGAAGCGGCGGTCGGAGGGCCGATAGCCCTGGTGAGGGACGGCGACGAGATAAGCATAGACGTCCCCGGGAGGAGGCTCGATCTCCTGGTCTCCGAGGATGAGTTGGCGAGTAGGAGGGCCACGTGGAAGCCCAGGCCGCCGAACGTCACGGGAGGCGTCCTCGCGCGGTACGCCAAACTGGTGACTAGCGCCGACAAGGGCGCCGTCCTTAGGGTCTAGGCTGCCGCCGCGCACGTTTTTCGTTGGTTTACCTAGACCTTTTTAACGGGAAAACGTCTCGTAAAACGTGTCATTGCACGAAAAGCTGTTTAATGACGCGTGTCTCTTCCGGGGGAGTGGAGGAGTTGCTCCGCGAGCCCCTGCTCCCGGGTCTGCTCTTCCTCCATTATCTTTTGGTTGAGCGCCTGCACGTCGAAGATGGGCGTGACCTTGTCGGGGCTCAGAGGCTGGGCGTGCAGCCCCTCCACGTCTCTCCTGTGGAGGGTGTTCATGGTGCAGAACGGTATTATCCTGCCGTCCAGCGCGGCGTAGTGGATTATGCACCTTTCCGCTCGCTTGAGGTCGAAGTTGTAGGGGTCCATGAAGTGCATGGCGGCGACCAGGACCATCTTGTGGTGCATCCTGTTCAGGCTAAGGTAGTCGCTGTACAGTATGACGTCGTTCAGGTATTTCGAGAAGGTCCTGAACTTTATGTTCCTGACGACGCCGGCCGCCACCTCCAATTTGGCTCTGAGCTCCTTCCCCTCCGAAAGCTTTTCGTTGGCTTTCTCGAACGTCTTGATGGCCGAGTCGACGTTGACGTACTCGGTCACGGGTCTGGCGTCACCGCCGTCGAAGAATAGGTAGGTGCCCATGCCGCAGTGGGGGTGGCAGCTCATGTCCACGAAGTGCTCGTTCTTAATCTCGCTCAGGAAATCTGAGACTGGCTTCAGTATGGAGGGTGGGTACCAGTCACCGGGTTTGATGAGTCCATCTGTCTGCTCCTCAGCCAGGCGCATCAGGTCGGGGATGGTTATCCTCATTGACTCCCTTTCCTCCCTGTTTATCCTGCCGGTGAACGAGACTGGCTGGAAGTTCACCCCCCTCACGCAGTCCCTGTTCTCCAAGGCGAACCTGATTATGTCGCCCACCTGTTCGTCGTTCACGCCCTTAACGAGCACCGGCACCAGTACGGTGCTGTAGAACTTGGATTTCTTGAGGTTCTCGATGGCTTTGAGCTTGATTGGTAGGAGGTTGAAGCCCCTGGCCTTGATGTGGGGCTCCGGGGTGACGCCGTCGAACTGGAGGTACACGGTGTCTACGCCGGCTTTCTTCAGCTTCCAGCAGTAGTCACTGCTCTCAGCCATCTTAATGCCGTTGCTGTTCACCTCGACGTGGATGAAGCCCAGGTCCTTGGCCATCTCCACTATCTCGGGGAGGTCATCCCTGACGGTGGGCTCGCCTCCGCTCAGCTGCAGCGCGGGTGTCCAAACCGGGTCGTTGGCAAGGAGGTTCTCCATCATCTCCCTGATCTGGTTTATCGTTGGCTCGTACAGGTACCCGGCGGCTCCGGCGTGGGCGAAGCATATGGGGCAGCGGAGGTTGCACCTGTTGGTGACGTCGATTATGCCGAGGACTGTGGTAGACTTGTGGTTGGTGCAGACGCCGCAGTCGTATGGGCACCCTTTCTTCTCCTCTGTCCTCGGGTTCTTCATGGTGGTTCCGAGGTAGCCGTATTCTAATACTCTGGTGTACTGATCGTAGTCTCCCCAGTATAGGTCAGTGAACTCTCCGTGGTCCAGGCAAGTCTTAGAGATGTAGACTTTCCCCTTTTTCTCGTATATGGTCGCTGGGACTACGGCTAGGCACTCGGGGCAGAGACTGTCCGTCGACTTGAGGTGGTTCAACTCTGGTCCCAGCAAGATAGAGGGGAACAGGCTTTGTTTATCAACGTTTTTTGAAGACTCACCTTCAAAGAAGTGAATAACGCTAGTGATTTAAGGGATGCTTGGTTTCCAACTAATTGATGTCTACGCTCCTGATCAGCGAGCGCGCCGAGAAGATGCTCAGGGATATAGGGCTTACCGAGTACGAGACCTTGGCTTACCTGTCCCTTCTGAAGTCTGGGCAGGTAACCGCGGAGAACGTGAGTCAGGCTTCATCCATACCATACACGAAGGTGTACAGTGTGCTTGAGGGGCTCGAAGAGAGGGGCTGGGTTGGTATTGAAGGTGGGCGGCCTCGGAAATACCACGCGCGGTCGCCGATAGACGCGCTCATGGCTGAGCGTAACCGGATAGAGGCTGAGTTCGAGGAACATAGGCGGGTGCTCGTGGACGAGCTTCAGCCCCTCTATGAGAGGAGCGAGGTCAAGGAGATACCGGAGATATGGATCATCCGCGGCGAGGGCAACAGCTTCAACAAGATACTGGAGTTGTTATCCAAGGCTAGGAAGGAGATCATGCTCGCCGTGCCTTGGGTGCCTGATAGTCTTTTCGAAGACGACCAATCCTTCGGCTCGGCGTTGAACGACGCCGTCATGAAGTTGATGGATAACAAGATTAGTATAAAGCTCCTCACCACCGAGAAAGCGTTGGAGTCCATGAGCGCCTACGAGCTAGGCTTGGCGGAGGTACGGGTCTGTGACAGAATGTTTGGTGGAGGGCTTGTGATAGACGGAAAGGAGTCCATCATCTTTCTGGACCTCGCCAAGCCTCTTGGGGTCGACACGGCGATATGGTCTGAGCACGAGACGCTGACCAGCGTGGCGTCGATCTACTTCCAGCACGTTTGGAACAACTCTAAGCCAGTATAGGAGAGTTGAATAGATCCCCGTCTTTGTCTCATAATTCTGTTGCGAAACGCTTCGTTGGCGTCGTCCAGCCAGAGCCATCGAATGCTAGTCGCCGTTAAGCTGAGTCAGGTATATTTTCTCAAGCATTTTCTCTTCATTTACCCTAGGGGTTTCTATTCAGAAAATGCTCGGAAAACGGCTACCTTCACGTGGTATGAGTTTCTCTCAAGTTTTCCTTGTTCACTGTTTCACCACATTGGCCTTTATCGAGAATATGTGTTTTTACGATTCCGCGATAAGCGGGGTCTAATGCCTGTCTAGTAAAATCTAGTTTAGCTTAGTTTTTAATCATACATTATCTTAATAGGTTTCTGAAACGCCAATCTTTTTGACCGCCGCCAACTTGGTTTACGGTTCCCCCTCCTTCTGCTTCGCGTTTGTGTTCGTTTTTCGTTTGTCCGGACATGGTCAAAGCGTTGGATCGTGGTTTTACTTACTCCAAAGAATCGTTGATTAGGCTACCGTTGATGCCGCCTCATCCCCCTCCTGTTTTATAGGCGCTTCAAAGGACGCGTCTTTAGGCATTTTTACCTAAAAATTGGGTGTTTTTCTCATGGACAAGATTTATGTCCAAGTGATTTTTGTGTTTTTATATCTAGGAAGAGGGTCATGGAGAAAACGTTAAAAAAATCCATGATGGGAGGCTTTATTTTAACATTTTTAAGTCATTTCTCCGATCGCTTGTTTTACGCCTTATAGATAAAGTACCTTCAAAATTATGGACATGATTCACGTCCAATTTGTTTTGGTCTCAGAACAGAGACTCAGGCCTCCATTAAAGACTGAGCTGTTTTCTTACCCTTAGAGCTTAGCGATACACAATATTTTTTCATGGTCTTCAATCCGAGCCCCGTCATCATCTTTGCTACCAGCCCCATAGGTTTCTCGTCCAAATGGTATAGGGGGGACTGGGCGGATCTTGTCTGGGCCTCCAAAAACGTCTGCAGACTTTTATGGCTTAACTTTGTGATCTTTGCTAGTTCATTTAGTTCAACTAAACCGCCCAACGTATGAAGCGCCGAGAGGACTGTCGAGTTGATATACAGGGCTTCGATTTCCTGCAAGTCGCTTGACTTTAACTCCTGGAGCTTGGGAATTCGCGTGTTTTGGATGGTTTTCCATTCATTTAGGTTAGGGTATTTGCCTAGAAAATGCTCTATTTTTCGCCCGATTTTGTATCCTTGGGGCGTTAAACACCATATATCGTACGTATATCGGCCATTATACTCGATCATTGTGGGTTTTCCCCGCCGGCTTTCCTTGGTGATGAGCCCCACGTTCATTAGGTCGTTCAGCCAGTTGTGGAGATCTTTTTTACTATATTCTCTTTGATGGTCCTGTAATAGGTGCTGTAGGTCCAGCGTCGTCAGCCCTTGGTCTTTGACGTCGAAGAATATCTTGTAGACTAGTCTCGCGTTTCCGCTGTTCATCGGTTTTAGCGGTCCATCGAATATTTCATCCAGGTTTTGGGTCGTTAAACCCCGGTTTTCAGTTCTTTTAACTATATTTCCCATACATTGGATATTCAGGAATTTCCTGAATATTAATTTTGTGGTCTCGGACAGAAAATGCACCGTTTTCGGAAGCCATATTACCCCCATAGAGAAATAAGAAGGACAGTGATGATGTTTTGGCAAAACCCAAAGTGTATGTTACACGCCAACTTTTCCCCGAAGCGATAGAAATAATCGAAGAAGTCGCAGAGGTAGAAGTCTTTGAGGGGGATAACAACCCCGTTCCCAGAGATCTTTTACTCAAAAAGGCTAGGGGAGTTGATGGAATAATCTCTCTCCTGACCGACAGAATCGACGCAGAGCTGATGGATCACGCCGGAAAACTCAAAGTCGTGAGCAACTATGCCGTAGGATACAACAACATCATGGTAGACGAGGCCACTAAACGAGGCATCAGGGTCACCAACACCCCGGGAGTCTTAACAGACACAACCGCGGACTGCGCGTTCACGCTCATGACGGCGATAGCCAGACGGATAGTGGAGGCAGACAAGTACATCAGGGACGGAGAATGGGTGCACGCCTGGGGCCCAAAGATGTTCGTAGGCGGAGACATCCACGGAAAAACATTGGGCATTGTGGGCATGGGTAGAATAGGGTCCGCCATGGTGCCCAGAGCCAGAGGCTTCAACATGGACATTACCTACTACGACTGCGTGAGAAACCCCGAGAAAGAGAAGGAGCTCAACATAGAATGCAGGACGCTTGAGACGGTGCTAAAGAACTCCGACTTCGTCTCTATGCACGTCCCTCTGACACCCGAGACCCGCCACATGATCGGTGAAAAACAGCTCCGAATGATGAAGCCCACTGCTTACTTGGTCAACACCTCCCGTGGCCCAGTAGTTGACGAGAAAGCTCTCTATAAGGCTTTAAAGGAGGGCTGGATCGCCGGCGCGGCGCTGGACGTCCACGAGAAGGAACCCACCGACCCAGACAGCCCGCTACTGGAGCTTGACAACATCATAGTCACGCCGCACATCGCCAGTGCCAGCGTAGAGACCCGTACAAAGATGGCGGTAATAGCGGCGACCAACTGCGCCGCGGTTATGAGGGGCGAGGAGCCGCCAAACCTCGTGAACCCAGAGGTAAGGAAGGTCAAGCCTTCCCTTTAAACCATTTTTCGAACAAGATCTCACTCAATACCCTAGGGTAAATGAACGAAAGATCCCTCGTAAATATTCTGTGTCTTATAATCCGCTTTGAAATTGACGTTTGAACCTGGCTTAGGCCGGGGAAAACCGTTTTTTTGTCCCAGAATTCTGAGACTATGAACCGTTTGGGGCCTAGATTTCGCCCCCCTGATGCCTCGCACTGAGGACCTTGATCATATCCTCTACCATCGCTGGCAGATCATAGTCAGGACTCCAACCCCAATCCTCCCTAGAAGCAGAGTCGTCCACGCTCTTAGGCCAGGAATCCGCGATAGCCTGCCTATAGTCTGGCTTGTACATTATCTCGAACTCCGGGATATGCCTCTTGATCTCGGCGGCGAGCTCCCGGGGGTTGAAGCTAAGCGCCCCAACGTTATAGTCACCATGGTGTCGGAGGCTGGACAGCGGTGCCTCCATGAGGGAGACGAACGCCTTGAGGCAGTCGGGCATGTACATCATCGGCAGCACCGTGTCCTCACCGAGAAAGCAGGTATACCTCCCGTGTTTGATGGCCTCGTAGAAAATCTCCACGGCGTAGTCCGTCGTGCCCCCGCCCGGCGGCGCGACGTTGCTTATGATACCCGGAAGCCTGGCGCCTCTGACGTCGACGCCGTACTTCTCGAAGTAGTAGTTCCCCAGCAACTCGCCCACCACCTTGGTGATCCCGTACATCGTCCTGGGCTTCAAGACCGTCTCCTGTGGGGTCAAAACTCTCGGAGTCTCCGGCCCGAAGGCGGCGATTGAGCTAGGATGAAACACCCTGAAACCCATGTCCTTGGCCGCGGTGAGCACGTTCATCAGCCCCCCCACGTTGATCCTCCAAGCCAGGTCTGGCTTCTGCTCCCCCGTTGCAGACAGAATAGCGGCCAAATGATACACCGTGTCTATCTCGTATTCCTTGATGAGACGCCGTACCACATCTTCATCAAGGACGTCGAGAGTCTCAAAGGGGCCGACCAAACCCGTGGGGGGCTGCCTGATGTCTGTGGCGACCACGTTTTCCTTCCCGTATAGCTCGCGGAGCCTGGGCGCCAGCTCCGATCCTATCTGGCCGAGGGCGCCCGTGATTAAGATATTGTCGGTTTCGTCTCCCATTGAGCACTCTAAGAAAATCGTCTACTGGATACTTATTTTCTTCCCTTATCCAAATGAAACCAGTTATCGTCCCATTATTTTGAGACGAAACCCGGTTTGATCGAAAACCGTTAAAGGGTATTCAGCGTTCGATTCACTGAAGGTAATCACATGAGAGACCCAACAGCGTTCCTCAAGAGAGAGTATGACGAGCTGGTGGAGAAGGCCCTCGACTGGAGGCTCAAAGAGGTTCAGGGCCCCAGCGAGCCCGTGAGCGTAGTCGACGGCCGAGAGGTGATCATACTGTGCGCAAACAACTACCTAGGGCTGACGACCCACCCCAGGCTCAAGCAGGCGGCCATCGACGCCGTGGAGAAGTACGGCGCAGGCTCAGGGGCGGTGAGAGCCATCTCAGGCACCATGGACCTGCACATGGAACTGGAGAAGCGCCTCGCGTAGTTCAAGAACGCGGAGGCGTCCCTGACATACCCCACCGGGTTCATGGCCAACAGCGGCCTCATCCCGCAGCTCGTCGGGAAAGATGACATCATCGTAAGCGACGAGCTGAACCACGGCAGCATAATCGACGGAGTAAGGCTGTCAAGGGCCGACAGAGTCGTGTACAAGCACAACGACACCGAGCACCTCGCCCAGGTCCTCGACGAAGCCGAGAGACACAGCCCAGGGTACAGGCGGATACTCGTCATTACCGACGGCGTGTTCAGCATGGACGGCGACGTAGCCCCCTTGGACGAGGTGGCCAAACTCGGGGCCGAGCACGGCGCCATGGTATACGTGGACGACGCCCACGGCGAAGGCGTCCTTGGCGAAGGCGGCAGAGGCATCGTCAGCCACTCTGGCCTCACCCACAGAGAGGTCCACGTCGAGATGGGCACCTTCAGCAAGGCATACGGCACCGTCGGAGGCCACGTCTCAGGCAGCGACGCCCTCGCCAAGTTCGCGTGGAACAAGAGCCGCACATGGCTGCTCAGCAGCAGCCTCCCACCCGCCGTCGTCGCCGCCACCACCGCGGCCATCGACGTGCTGGAGACCGAGCCCCAGCACGTCAAGAACCTCTGGAGGAACACAGGCTACTTCAAGAAGGCGGCCCAGGACCTGGGCTTCGACACGGGCAATAGCCAGACCCCAATAATACCCATAATCGTGGGGGAGAGCCACAAAGCCAAGGCCCTGGCCGACAGGCTCTACGAGGACGGGGTCTTCGTGGTCCCCATAGTTTACCCCATGGTGGCCCGGGACCTCGCCAGGATAAGGGTTCAGATGCACGCCAAGCTCACGACGGGGCAGCTGGACTCGGTCATCGAGAAGATGGAGGCCATAGGCAGGGACCTAGACATCGTCGCGTGACCCGTCTCCCCTCTGGAAGAACGAAGTCAACGGCACTCCCTTCTTCTCTTTGAGTGCGTCGGAGCACGTCTGAGGGGTGAGCTGCCTGTACTCGTACCCGTAGGTCTTGAGCAGCTTCTCGGCTCTCCGGGCCAGCTCGGGGGCCACCAGTATCGCCCTCACAGGCCTGCCCTCGTCCAGGTCTATAACGTCCATGTATTTCCTGAGCTGTTTCACCGCTTCCCTGCCGGCCTTCACGCGTTTTATCTCCACGACGGTGAGCCTGTTTTCTTTGTCATAGCCTATTATGTCGATGAATCCAGGGTCCACCCGCATCTCCTTGGTTACGGGCCTGAACCCCTCCTCCAGGAGCTCTGGCTTGTAGAGTATGGCTTCCTGCATGTCTTTTTCGGAGGCATAGAGGCTGAACTCGCCGGCGTCCACGAGGTCGAGGACGGCGACCAGGGCCACGTCCGTGAAGGTTACCTCCATGGTCTCGTGCTCCTTGCGTCTGTAGACCCGTATCTCCAGGCCGTCGTCCTTGACCCTGGTCCGGAACAGCGAGCCGGCTGGCTGCCAGTTCACCGGCGAGTAGTCCTTGGGCCTGTGGACGAGGGCGGAGCCGTCTGGCTTGAACAGGACGACGCGTTCCCCGGGCTCCAGCCTGCTGCTGGCCCTGCCTTCGTAGTCTACGCTGCATCTCCCGGCGATTATCACGGTCCTGTGCCTGGAGACGCCTGTCTTCACGGCTTTCCCCGCGTCCCTGAGGGTGGGGTTCTCTAGCACTATCTGTCGTCTGGGGTGCTCCAACCTTCTAGCCTACTGGTGTCACTATGGTTGTCCACGGGGCGTTCAGTTTCTGGTCGTACACCTTCAGGTGTTCGGTGGCGTAGCCCAAGAGGAACGTGTTGTGGCCGGGGTAGAGCCTGTCGGGTTTGAGGGAGACGAGTTTCCTTATTGAGGCTTTCCAGTCGTCGAGGCTGAACCCGGGGCCGTTGATGAAGCCCAGTCTGCCGTTGGCGCCTGCGATGTCGCCGGCGAAGACGCTCTGCTTTCCGTCTTCCTCCATGAGTAGACACATGCAGCCAGGCGTGTGTCCGGGCATATGCAGGATATCGACCCCCTTGAATAGGGTGTAGTCGCCTTCGATAAGCTGGTAATTCAGTCCTGGCAGATCGAAGAGCTCCTTGACGTACATCCAGCTGTGGAAAGGCTCAGGGGCATAATTCCACCGAGAGTTGATCAACGCGTACTCTAATTCTTTGCGTTGAACAACAATTCGGGCCTTTTTGTCCTCAAAGAGCGGCAGCCATCCTGCGTGTTCGGCCTGTAGGTGAGACATGATCACATAGTCAATATCGTCTATGCCAAGACCGATCTTCTCCAGTTGCGCCACCGGGTTCTCATCGGGTCCCTGCTTGAAA
>CAYFYM010000234.1:0-3641 GCA_964347405.1 uncultured Candidatus Bathyarchaeia archaeon
GGAGCTTCCTGTCGGAGGCTATCTCGTCCGACACCCGGATCACCGCGGCCTTGACAGCCTCAATGCTTCCCTCGCCCATCTCCTTGTGTAGTGTACGGGCGAGGGCGCTGTAGTTTACTATCTTCATGTTCAGGGCGTCGAGGAGACTTGGCCTCATCTGGATGGTCTCTCGGACCAGCTGCGCGACGCTTTTTGTCCTATCTGTAGTCTCAATGGTCATGTTTGTAACAATTGTGTCGCAAAGTATAAAAGTTTGCCTCCTAAATGAATGCTTCATCATAAAAGGAGCATAGTTGCAATGCCTAAAGACAAGGTCGTTCTAGCCTACTCCGGTGGCCTAGACACATCCATGATGGTGAAGTGGCTCCAGATGGAGTACGGCATGGACGTAATCACCGTCAACCTGGACGTGGGCCAGGGCAAGGAGCGGAAGGGCATCGAGGAGAAGGCATGGAAGCTCGGGGTCATCAACCACTACACCTTCGACGCCAAGGAGGAGTTCGCGGTGAACTACATATTTCCGGCGATAAAGGCCAACGCCCTCTACATGGGGACGTACCCCGTGAGCAGCAGCCTTAGCAGGCCGCTCATCGCCAGCAAGGTGGTGGAGGTGGCGGAGATTGAGGACGCCCAGGCGGTTGCCCACGGCTGCACCGGCAAGGGGAATGACCAGGTTAGGTTTGACCTCACCTTCAAGGCGCTGAACCCCAAGATGAAGATAATCGCGCCCATCAGGGAGTGGAAGTTCGACCGCCACAGCCAGATCCAGTGGGCCAAGGAGCACGGTGTCCCGGTGCCCGTGACGGCGGACAGCCCCTACAGCATAGACGAGAACCTCTGGGGCAGGAGCATCGAAGGCGGCATGCTGGAGCACCCGGACAAGATGGTCCCCGGCGACATATGGGACTGGACCGTGGACGTTGAAGACGCCCCCGACGAGCCTGACCACGTAAAGATAGGCTTCCACAAGGGGGTCCCCGTCAGCCTTGACGGCGTCGACCATAAGCCGGTGGAGATCATCCAGAAGATCAAGAAGCTTGGCGGGAAACACGGCATAGGCAGGATAGAGCACATGGAGGACCGCGTGGTCGGGCTGAAGACCCGTGAGACCTACGAGATACCGGCTGCCGAGGTGATACTGAACGCCCACCACGACCTAGAGAAGATGGTGTTGACGCGGCACCAGAAGATGTTCAAGTACCAGGTAGACCAGATGTGGGCCACAGTCGTCTACCAGGGGCTCTGGATAGACCCCTTCAAACAGAACCTCGACGCCTTCATCGAAAGCACCCAGGAGAACGTGACGGGCACGGTGACGATGAAGCTGTTCAAGGGGTCGGCGAAGCCGGTGAGCCGTGAGAGCCCGCTGAGCCTCTATGACTACAACCTGGCCAGCTTCGACATAAACACCTACTACGACCAAGGCGACGCCGTGGGCTTCATAAACCTCTGGGGCCTCCCCAGCGTCTCCGCGTGGAACCTGAAGAGGAAGGTCGCGGAGGAGGGCATCAAGGAGATGGGGAGGAAGGTGGTCCCCGTCCCCACAGGCGACTCGTAGAATTATTCCCCCTGGATTTTTATTTCATAACCGTCTTCCATCATGTAGGTAGCCCGAGGTAATACTTTGTCAAGAGAAGAGTCGCTCATAGAGGTGCTTGAGAAGGCGCTCCCCCTCCCACCGAAGATCATTGTCGGATACAACCAGCTGGAGAGAGACTTCACCAGCGGAGACCTCTCAAGGATGTGCGACATCAGCAGGAGCAGCGCCAAGTTCTACGTAAACAAGCTGGTGGACCTCCGCCTCATTACCAAGGTGCCACACAAGCGCATGTACCAGAAGTACGCCAACGCCAACAAGTTCAGCGACTGGATGAAGGACCTCATGAGGTTCGCCCTTGAGCCGTTGGAGACGGGTGCGCTGCAGCTGCCCGAGGAGCTCGACGAGTGATGAGCCTAAGAGACCTGGCCAAGCCCAAGAAGAAGCCCAGGAAGCGGTACACGCGGAATCTCACCCGCAGGGAGGTGCGAGCCATGAAGAAAAGGGGCTACGACGCGGAGAGGGAGCTTGTACACATGCTCCGAGACGAGGGGTACGACGCCATCAGGGTCCCCGTCAGCGCCCCCAGCAGGGAGCCGCTGCCCGACGTCTTCGCCGTGAAAGACGACGCGATACTGGCTGTGGAGGTGAAGTCCCAGGCCCGGTACGCCTACTACAAGAAAGCCCAAGTGGAGAAGCTATTCGAGTTTCTCCACATGCACAGGATCTATCCCCGCAGGTACCCGGTGCTCGCCGGTAAGTTCAAGTACAAGGGCTGGTGGTTCGACGTGGCCGATAAGCTGGACGACTACACGCTGAAGATAGACCAGGGGCTCACCTGGAACGACCTTTTAGCGAGGATATCTAAGCCCAAGCCCACTGTTTAAATAATTTCCCTCCTCAAGAATCCTCAGAATATTCTAAGTGATGGTTATGGTGCAGGAGCTGGACTATACTCAAGCTAGAAGGAAGTGCCCCCCGGGCTTCATAGCCTGCGAGAGCACGCTAGACCTTGAGCCCCTCATCGAGATCATAGGCCAGGAACGGGCCGTGCAGGCCCTTCGGTTTGGGCTTGACATCAAGGAGGAGGGTTTCAACGTGTATGTGGCGGGGATGCCCGGCACGGGTAAAAAGACCGCCATAATGACTTTCCTTGAGCAGCGGG
The DNA here is from genome assembly GCA_964347405.1 of uncultured Candidatus Bathyarchaeia archaeon. Classification (GTDB taxonomy): domain Archaea; phylum Thermoproteota; class Bathyarchaeia; order TCS64; family TCS64; genus RBG-16-57-9. The sequence goes on from CAYFYM010000234.1 coordinate 2,703, forward strand.
CCAAGGAGATGCCCGTCCCCCCTGACTGGTGCTACGTCTGGAACTTCGAGGACGACGAGAAGCCCAACGCGTTGAGTCTGCCCAGCGGCATGGGCTCAGAGTTCAGGGACGACATGGCCAAGTTCGTCGAGGAGATGAGGAAGGCGTTGGTAGCGGCCTTCGAGAGCGAGGACTACTCTGATCGGCGGGAGGAGACCTTGAAGAAGTTCGAGGAGCAGAAGTCGGATCTCATGAAGGAGCTTAACCAGAAGGCCATGGAGGCTGGGTTCGTGCTCCAGAGAAGCCAGATCGGGATGCTCATCGTCCCCGTAATAAACGGGCAGCCCATAAACGAGCAGCAGTTCTCAATTCTGCCTCAGAAGATGAAGAACGAGATAGCCGAGAACAGGAGGAAGCTTCAGGAGGACCTGAGGAGCGCGTTCAGGCAGATCAGGGAGATAGACAGGGAGGCCGAGGCCGCGGTGGACGAGTTCAACAAGGAGGTGGCCAGCTACGCCATGGACCACATGCTGCAGACCCTCAGAGACAAGTACGGCGGCATCGAGGACTGCGACAAATACTTAGACTCCGTCAGGGAAGACATACTCGCGAACCTGGACCAGATAATAGGTTCTCAGAAGGAGCCCGAGTCGCCTTTCTCTTTCATGATGCGACCGACCCCCGACCCCACAGAGAGGTACAAGGTTAACCTCATAGTGGACAACAGCAAGCTCGAGGGGGCGCCGGTGGTCATAGAGATGAACCCCACCCACAACCACCTCTTCGGCACCACGGAGAAGGAGGCCAGGTTCGGCGCATTGGTCACCAACTACACCATGATACGCGGTGGCAGCGCCCACGAAGCAAACAGCGGTTTCCTAGTGATCCCCGTCGAGGATCTGGCCCGTAACCCGGGGAGCTACGAGACGCTGAAGAGGACCATCGTCAACAAGAAGCTGG
>CAYFYM010000235.1:0-3738 GCA_964347405.1 uncultured Candidatus Bathyarchaeia archaeon
AGACCGGGATGAGCGCCGCCGAGTACGCCGACGAGCACCTGTTCGGGCCCCTCGGGATAACGGACTACGAGTGGAGAACCGACGACGCGGGTAGGAACTGGGGGTACAGCAGCCTCTACATGAGGCCCCGGGACATGGCGAAGATCGGTTACCTGTTCCTCAACGAGGGCACGTGGGACGGCGAGCAGCTGGTCCCAGAGAGCTGGGTGAGGGAGGCGACCCGGCACAGGATCGACGCCAACCTCAGGGACGGCTACGGCTACCAGTGGTGGGTGGACGACGACGGCTACTACCTCGCCCTAGGCTACAAGGGCCAGTTCATCTTCGTGATGCCGGAGCACGGCATAGTGGCTGTTTTCACGGGCGGCACCCCCGAGACCTTCGACTACACCATAGAGCTGCCTGAGCGGTTCATAGTACCCGCCGCCGGCTAGTCGCCCAGGGACTCGAAGACCCTCTCGATCAGAACCTCTTCTCTGATCCTCTTCAGTATCTCGTGCCAGTACAGCTGGCTGCTGCTGGTGAAGAGGGCGCCCATGACGCCTAGCTCTATGACGAAGTTCCTCAACGCGGTCAGCCCGACGCCCCCGCCGGCTAGCCGGGGGTGGGCGTACCCATAGGTCGTCAACGCCAGCCCGAAGGCGAACACCACGTTCAGCAGTATGAGCACCCCGGTCACCCAGAAGCCCCACCTAGAGAAGTGGACGTTGGAGACGTAGATGACTATTATAACCGTCGACAGGGCCAGGTATAGCCACCCGAAGACGCCCCAGGAGCCGGCCTGGACCCTCAAGAGGTTGAGGGCGAGGAAAATGACCTGGGTGCATATGTTCCAGCGGAGCAGGAACCGGAAAGGGTCGCCTCCGTCCCTCCAGAAGAGGAGCCAGCTGAAGCAGACTAGCCCCGGGACGACGGCCACGGCGACGGCCTTGAGGTAGAAGAATATCCAGATGTTTAGCGGGTCCAGTATGAACATGCCCGCGTAGGCAGAAAGCAACACGAGGCTGAGTGCGCCCACGAGCTTGCCAAACTTGAGGGTGTCCACGTGAAATGGTCGGCACAGAGGGTATTATTGTTTTACCACCGCCTCGCTCTGCTTCATCGCCGAGCCGAAGCCGTCGCGAGAAAACGGATGGAGGCGTCGTCTTTCGCGCCGGCCATCCTAGTCTTCCCGGCGCAGGGCTAGGGCTCTGTCTGGAGTAGCTCGGCTTCTTCCTCTATGTTCATGACTGCCGGTATGAAGAACGCCGCGGCGCCCATAAACGCCAACAGGAACCCCCCTAGCCTGAACCAGATGAACAGGCCTAGGCTGTCAGAGACCGGGCCGGCGAAGGAGAGGCCCAGGGGCGTCATTCCTCCGCTGAGGCTCATGAGTATGGTGAACACCCGCCCCTGCATCTCTGGCGGTATCACCGCCTGTATGCTTGAGAAGAAGGTGCCGTTGGCCATGGCGTTGAACACGGCGAACGTGAAGACGCAGCCCACGGCCAAGAGGAAAAGCTCTGGGGGAGTGAAGCTGAAGACCGTTATGAAGGTGCCGCTGACGATCAGTGAAGTCATGGCGGTTACTATCCTTTTCCTGAACCCGCCCCAGGCGCCTAGGAGGAGACCGCCGGCTATCATGCCGACGCCGTTGGCCGACTGGAGCCACCCCAGCTCCATGGCGCCGCCGTTGAAGTGGTTCGTGACAACCAGGGGGAGGAGGCTGAACGCGGGGCTCATGAGGAAGTTGATGAGCATCGACATCCCCATGATTATCCTGAGGCCTTTCCACCTCCACACGAACACCGCCCCCTCCCTCATGTCCGACAGTATGGCCTTTAGCCCCATCTCCGCCGTCTCGCGGCTGGGCTGAGGAACCTTGACGAAGAAGAGAGGCCCCACCGCGAGCACAGCGGTGGCCACGTCGATCAACAGTATGGCCTGGATCGGAACAATCTCCATCAGGAACGCCCCCAGGGGAGGCGCGACGATGGCGGCCAGCCCCATCAGGCTCTGGTTCATCCCCGCGACCCTGCTCAGGCTCTCCTTGTCCACCATCATGGCGGTGGTGGCCTGCATGGCCGGCCACTGGAAGGCGCCTCCCAGCGACCGGGTGAACATGGCTAGGAATACGTGCCACAGCTGTATTGCGCCGCTGCCGTAGAGGAACGCCAGCGCAACCACCACCAACGCTATGAACGAGTCTGAGACCATCATCACGGTCTTACGGTTCCACCGGTCCACGAGGGCGCCGGCGAAGGGCCCCAGAAGCACCTGAGGAAGCATGGCTACGATGCTGGCGAAGGCTAGGGTGGAAGCCAGCCCCGTGGTCTCGGTTATCCACCAGACGAGGGCGAACTGTACCAGCCTGCTGCCGAAGAGCGAGAACGCCTGGCCGGCGAAGATGATCATGAACGGCCCCATGGGGCGCTCGGAGCTCATTGGATAGCTAGACAAAGGGGATAATAAAAAGGTATGATCGTGCGTGAGGCCATGGCTCTGTACCAGCCATGTTTATCAACCCACGTATCCACCATGGAGTTGAGATGAAGGTTAAGGAGGCCGTCGAGGCGTGGGTCCGGCTTTGGAACACCTACGACCTCGACGACGTAAAGAAGCTGTTCCTCGACGACGAACGGGTGACCTACTTCAGCTCTGAGAAGCAGGGACTCATCAAGGGGATCGACAGCCTCGTGAGGCACCACGAGGAGTTCGGTTTCTCAGTCGGCGGCAGGGAGACGGGGAACAGGCTTTGGCTGGAGGACGTGGACATAGAGGAGTTCATGGGCTCCGCGGCGGTGAAAGCGGACTGGCTGTTCAGGAGGAAGGGCTCGGACGAGACGCAGCGCGGCCCCGTGACCATCCTCTACGTCGGGGCGGGGAACGACTGGAAGATCGCCCACGCCCACTTCTCCAACTACTGAGAGAGGTCTGGGCGCGATGAGGCTCACCACCAGACTCGGCGACACGGGGCTAACTGTCTCCCGGCTCTGCTACGGCACCGAGCCCTTCACGTTCAAGAAGGGCCCCGACGGCGCCAAGACCCAGGGCGACATACCGCCGCCGGAAGGCGGGAGAAGGCTAGCCGAGGCCCACAGGCTGGGGGTAAACTTCTGGGACACCAGCGACGACTACGGCACCCACCCCCACGTCGCCGAGGGGCTGAGGCTGGTGCCCCGCCGGGAGGTGGTGGTCGCCGACAAATCAAACGCCCACACCTACGAAGAGGGCGTGGAGGCCGTTGAGCAGAGCCTCAGGGACCTGGGCACAGAGTACGTCGATTTGATGTTCCTCCACATCGTGCCGCCGGAGCCGGTGGAGAGGCGGGACGCGGCGGGGCGCCCCTACGTCTCCGGCCCCCTGAGCGGAAGGATGGAGGCGCTCAAATCCTTCCTAGACGCCAAAGAGACGGGCCGGGTGAGAGCCACGGCGCTTTCCACCCACAGCACCGAGACCCTCCGGCAGACGCTGGAGGTACCCGAGATAGACGTGGTATGCACCACGCTGAACATGGCGGGGGCTTACGTTGACGACGGCACCCTGGAGGACAGGATCCAGGCCGTCAAAGCGCTACACGACGACGGCAGGTTCGTCTACGTCATCAAGATACTTGACGCGGGGAGGCTCAGGGACCGGCCCGAGGAGGCCATCAGGTACGCCCTCCAGTTCCAAACGTTCATAGACGCTTGGAACATAGGCATGTACGACGTAGACGACGTACGCAGGAACCTCAAGCTCCTCGACGAGGTCCTCCCA
>CAYFYM010000236.1:0-2162 GCA_964347405.1 uncultured Candidatus Bathyarchaeia archaeon
TCCAGGTAGAAGCGCTCCAGGGTCTCCGGGGCTATCGTGATGGAGCCGGGGTAGAATTTCTGCTTGTCGTTCTCCCCGAAGGGTATCAGCGGCAGCGTGACGAGGCCCGTCCTTTCACCCACCTTCTCAGCGAGCCAGGCCACCGAGCTGGAGTCGATGCTTATAGGGGTGGGGCCGTGGCCGTGGAATGTGCCCACGGGGAGGATCACGGTGTCGCTCCTCTTGAAGGCCTCCTCGGCCTCCATCCATGACATGTCCCATAACCTGTGTTTCATGGTTCATCCTTCCTAGTCGCCATTGACTGGGAACACTTTTAACTATTTCATCTGGGTGCGCGCAGATAGGACCTGTGTGTGTGGGACGAATATTTTATCCTCACTTCAATGGGTTCACGTAAAACCATCCGTACTTTCCTGATTGGTGTGGTTTCGAGCCACACCACAAGTAGTTATATCACCACAGTCTCCGCGTCTGCTAGGATAACGGGGCGGTTACAATCTAGGCGTGTGTCACCGTCTTGGTGATATTCACGCCCCGGGCGTCAAGGGCCGCGAGCAGCTCATCCATCTTCTCCCCCCGGATGACCCTGACCGGCGCCACGTACCCCGTCAAACCGATCTCGCCGTTTGCCATCATTCTGGCGACGATGGCCGCCGTATAGCTGGTCGTCTTGGCCATCGAGGTGACCCTCTCCTCGTCGTCGTAGCGGTCCACCATGTCGTAGGTGTAGAGGGTCTCCCGGCCGTCCTTCTCGCCCTTCACCTTGACCCTGAGGACCGTGATGTCCCTCTCCTCCTCCTCGAGGCGGACCTTGGGGTGAATGATCTTGCTGAACGCCTCGAAGGGGACGAGCTCCCCCTCCTGGAACTCGATGGGCTCCCTGCTCAAGAGGCCGCACTCGTCCAAGAAGTTGACCTTCTCGCAGTAGCCCTCGTACCTGACAGTCTTCTCCGTGCACCTCTGCACCCCTTCGAACTTCTCGACGAGGTGAAGGGTCTCCGGGAACCCGTCGTAGAAGCACTCCAAGGGCCTGTCTATGCCATCGAAGCGAGGGGGGTCGCCCAGAGAGTAGCGATCCCGGTAACGTGCCTCGCCGTTCTCAATGACTTTCACCTTCCCCGGCCAGAGGGGGAGGTAGGGTCCGCCGAAGACGATCTTGTAGTCCAGCGGGGGCTCGGGGTCTTCGGGTATCCCACCGCACCAGATATCCACGGCCTCGACGCTGTCAAGCATGTCCATCCCCTGGGCCGCCAGGAGGTCGGTGAGCCCGGGCTCCACGCCGCAGCCTGGGATGATGGCGACGCCTGCTTTCCTGGCCGCCTCATCTATCGCCTCAACATCCTTGTCACTGGCCTCGCTCAAATCGACGACTCCCACACCGGCGTCGATGGCCCCCCAGATCGCGTGGGCGTTAAGGGGTTCCAGAAGCGCGACGCCTACGGCGTCGTAGCCCTCCAAGACGCGGGCCAGCCCCTCACGGTCTGTAACGTCTTGGCTTATGGTCTTTAGCCTGGTTGGGTTTCCCAGCTCCTCCGCCACATGGCGCAGCCTCTCGGCATCGATGTCGACTAGGAGAACCTCCTCTACTACCTGATCCTCGAGGCAGTCCTTCGCGATGGTTGGGCCCATGAGGCCCGCTCCTATCACGGCTATTTTCATTACATATTCTCCTGAATCTATCAAACCGTGACATTGTTTAAATGGGCATTGGTGTTGCACGCCATGAAATACCTAAGTTCGTATTCGGGAGAGTATAGGAACTCTCTTGTGCCGTTTTGATTGTCTCTGAAATACATCCGAGAAATCGAGTACAGCAAGTCATTAAATCCTTAAAGACTTAATATTAAGTGAGATTTAATGAAGATACTAAAGGCTCATTTTTTCTGCAGTCTTAAACTTGCACGCAATATCGATGAAATCAGGATGATCGATGACTGTCTCTCGCGCTCTCAGGAGGACCGTGTCGATGCCTAGGATCAGTCTCCTATCCCGGGACGATATAGAGGTCATCCACGCGGCTTCCCTCGAGGTACTTGAGGGCACAGGGGTGTTGGTGAAGAACTCCGACGCGGTTGAGCTTCTGGAGGGGGCCGGCTGCAGGGTCGAAGCCAAGGTGGTTCACATACCACCGAGCCTAGTGGAGGAGTGCCTGAAGAAGGCGC
>CAYFYM010000237.1:0-1759 GCA_964347405.1 uncultured Candidatus Bathyarchaeia archaeon
GACGGAGGAGCAGGTGAAGATAAGGGTCTCGGTGGATGTCGAGGGCCCGGGGATCACTATCGACTTCACCGGCACAGACCCCCAGACGGTGGGGCCCATAAACTCGCCTCTGCCCGTCACACTCGCCTGCGCAGGCTACGTCGCGAAGGCCCTGTTGGACCCTGACGTGCCCAGCAACGAGGGCGTATACCGACCACTCAAGACGATAGCCCCTGAGGGCTCGCTGGTGAACGCCGTCTACCCGGCGGCGGTCGCGTACGCCAACTCGATTACCTGCATGAGGATAGTGGACGCCATACTCGGGGCCTTCGCCGCCATCACCCCCGACAGGGTCTGCGCGGCCTCGACGGGCACCATGAACGCCTTGAACATCAAGGGGGTCGACCCTGTAACGGGTAGGTTCTACGGGTACATAGAGACGTACGCAGGTGGATGGGGGGCCATGAGAGACAGGGACGGCCTGGACGCCACCCACACCCACATGACTAACACGATGAACGCCCCCGTGGAGGCCATCGAGCTCGCCTACCCCCTAAGAGTGCACAGGTACGGGGTCCTCCGGGATAGCGAGGGCGCGGGCAGACGCCGCGGAGGGGTCGGCATAACGAGGGAGATCGAGGCCGTCGGCCACACGGCGACTCTCGGAGGCAGAGGAGACAGAGAGAGGAACAAGCCGTGGGGGATGGAGGGAGGGCTTGAAGCCAGCGGCTCAAGGTACTACAAGATACTGAGAGACAACAAAGTCGTGCCGATCCCTTCGAAGTTCCAGGGCGTGCTTCTGGGCCCGGGTGAACGCATAGTCATCGAGACGGCGGGAGGCGGAGGATGGGGGGACCCAAAGGAGAGGGACCCTGAGCTCGTCAGAGAAGACGTGGTGAACGGCTTCGTGTCTGCCGAAAGGGCACGAGACGTATACCACGTCGCGGTCAACGAGCGCACGAACGCAGTTGACTACGCAAAGACCAGAAAACTCAGGAGATAGAGGCTTTAAATTGTTGGTAAACGAGCCGCCCCTCAGCGGCGGTCACCCAGCCAGACGAGGCTTTGGGTTTAAATAGCCGGCTACATTCCAATAGGTAAAACAGGGCTGATCAGGTTGTCACGTGGAAGAGAGTACGATGGAGCCATCACCATATTCTCCCCGGAGGGCCGCATCTACCAGGTCGAGTACGCGCTTGAGCTGGTGAAGCGGGGCAGCCCCATAGTCGGCGTCAAGAGCCCCGACGGCGTCGTCCTGGCCGCCATAGAGCCCAGGAGGAGCAGGCTGGCGGCCCCGATAAACAGCAAGAAGATATACCAGATCGACGAGCACGTCGCCGTCGCCATCGCCGGCCTGAGCCCCGACGCCAGGGTGCTCGTACGGCAGGCCCGGTACGTGGCCCAAGGAAACAGGATGACCTACGATGAGCCGGTGGACATCGAGAGCCTCACCAGCAGCGTAGGCGACCTACTCCAGACCTACACCCAGAACGCCGGCGTGAGACCCTTCGGCGTCAGCCTCATATTCGGGGGCGTAGACAACCACAGGATCAGCCTCATCTCGACGGACCCCAGCGGAAGCTACCGTGGCCACAAGGCATACGCCATAGGCCGTAACAGCGAGAAGGCCATGAAGGTGCTCCACGACCAGTACATGGAGGGCATGAGCCTCGACGAGGCCACGGCCCTCGCGGTGGAGAGCCTCAGGGACGCGGCCGACGAGACCCTCACACCCGACGACCTGAACGTCTTACACATAACGAAGGAACAGGAATCCAGG
>CAYFYM010000238.1:0-1759 GCA_964347405.1 uncultured Candidatus Bathyarchaeia archaeon
CAAACTAGAACAAATACTCCCAGACCACCAAAACCGCGAAAAACAACTCCAACAACACCTAGCCATACCCACAAACATCGAAAAGAAAATAGACCCACTAAACACCAGACCAGACACAAAACACCTATAAAACAGGGCCCGCCCAAAAACTGCTTATAGCAAGTAACCAACTATAAGGGGCTAGACGCCGATGCACGGCGCCAGGTAATACACCAGCCGACCCTCAGGGATCTCGAACTCCATCTTAACAGGCATATCCGTCGACAGCTCCAGCGTAGCCACCTCGCTGTTAGCCCCAGCCGCGTTCGCGATATCACTCAGATAGCTCAGCGTGAACGTCGCGCTGCTGTCCTCGTCCACCTTCAGCTCCAGCAGGTCGTCGCTGCCCCGCGTCCACTCGCTGAAGCTGCTGCCCATGTCACCCTCCGCGTTCACCTTGAACACGTCGCCCTCCACCTCCACCCTGACGTGCTCCGACACCAGGCTCGCGTCCCTGATAGCCATACGCAGCGCGTCCGTCGTCAAACGGGCCTTCGCCTTGAAGAATATCTTCGGCTGAGGCACCTCCTCGTCCAGCGGCTCCAGTATTGGCATCTCGAACCGCCTGCTGTGGCCGCCGCGCTTACAGTGGATCACCAGCCGAGCCTTCTCCTCGTTCAACACTATACGCACCTGCTCGTCCCTGTCCACCCTGTCAAGGAAACGCAGAAACTCCTTGATGTTGATGCTCAGCTTCGGCTCCCCCTCGCAGCCATAGCTGTCGAAGAAGCCGCCGGGCAGCTCGAAGTCCACCATGGCCACGTGGCTCGGGTCCATGGCAAGCAGCTTTATCTGCGCCTCGTTCATGTTGAAAGTCCCCTCCTCCACGATGACGCTCAGCGCCTTCACCAGGCTCCTGAAGGGATCGATCCGCGAAACCTCAACCTCAAACAAACTCAAACCACTCGAATATGCAGCGATGCTGCACTCTAGATAGACCCGAGCCCATAAAAATACATTGATTAGCTGTAGTCACGCCAAGTGTAGCCGCACTTGGTGCACCTGTAGAACTGGGTCATGCTCTCGTCGATGCCCCTCGTCTGAACCATCCACCAGTAGGCCTCGTCGTTGCCACACTTCTCGCAGATCGCCTTGGTCTTGGGCATCGTGGAGAGCTCACGCTCCTTCTTGCCTACCACCACGATCTTGTCCCCCCCGGTGTTCTTCCTGGAGATGGTGCGGCTCTCCTCCAGAGGCTCCTCCCACCCGCACCTGGGGCACACGTAGCAGCGCTTCTCGTTGTCGGCGGTACAGAAAGCCCCGCACTCCGGACAAAACTTCACCCGACGGCCTCCGTCTTTTCCTACTCCCGGTGCTATTGTTTTTAAACCTTGTGTAGTACGGGCAGCCCCCCGGCGACCATGGCCGCCACCCGCAGGGCCTCAGGGTAGCCGTCGCCGGAGCAGGTGTCGAGCACCCTCTCGGCGTCGCCGCGCCGGAGCCCCGCGCTGGTAACCGTGTACCCGCGCCACATGAACATGCGCCGCTCATCGAGGCCACCGCCGGCCCGCGTCAACCCGAGAACCGGCTTACCCGTCCCCTCCGCCAAAGCGTCCAGGTCCAGGCCAGCCCCGGCTGGCAGCCGATCCAAGTCCACCGCCGCCACCCGTATCTGGTTGAAGTGAACCGAGTCCCTGATCATTGCCGCCGCGGCTGCGGTCAGAGCAGGCGACGCGGAGACGCGGCACAGAACCCCGTCCACCGCCAGCCTACCCCTGTA
>CAYFYM010000239.1:0-2321 GCA_964347405.1 uncultured Candidatus Bathyarchaeia archaeon
GTTTCCGCCGCCGCAGACGGGCTCAAGCCCCAGCTTGCTGAGCACCACGTTGGTGGCGTCAGGGTAGGCGCCGTTGATCACCTTGGCGTCCACGCCGCTCTTCTTCACGGCCTGCATGAGCTTGTGGGCCAGGGTCAGGTGGTTGGGGAGCCACGGCCCGATGGGGCCTATCTTCTTGTACTCCTCGGGGGGCAGAAGCCGGGTGACCCACCAGGAGCCCAGGCTGGCCAGGTTGCAGACCACCTTGGGCCTGTGCTCCTTGAGCAACTCGGCCGTCTCGCCTATCTCGAAGAGGTTGATCTTCTGGAAGCTCAGGTCCGGGTAGTATCCCAGGTTGTGGGCTATGTGAATGCTCTCCTCCACCTCGAACCTCCCCTTCTCCTCGTCAACGTCTGCGCCGACGACCTTGATGGGGAGCCCCATGCACGCTATCTGGTACATCATGTCGTGGCCGACGCTGCCAGCCGATCCGATTATCATGATCGAGTCCATTGTGACACAAGATGAAACACGCGGGCATGTATAAAAGCCTGAACAGACAATTATTCATTTATAACCCCTAGAACCTATCTTTATGGGGCCCATGAGACGGAATTTGTTTTTCGTCGCGTTTCTTTCGCTGTTCTTCTCAACGATCCCCCTCGCATTAGCTCAGGAAGAGTATTCGCCTGTCTCGTTGACTTTCACCCTCTACTCCGACGGCACCGCCCGAGCCGAGTACAAGGTGGAGTCCGACGCGTTGCAGGCCCGCGTCGAGGTCGAGCTCTTCGGGCCCCCGTACAACAACCTCGTTATAAGGGACGACGAAGGATACCCCCTAGTCTACAGCACGGACGGGGCTAACGTCACGGTGGACAGCCTGGGCGCGCTGGAGCTGACGTTCACGTATCTCACGATGAGCCTCACCGCCAAGGAGGGCATAGTCTGGGCGTTCAACGTTTCAACGCCCGTCTCCACGCTGATCAAGCTCCCGGAGGAGGCCGCGATCTTCGACATGAGCGACGTGCCGACTGACATAGGCATGGAGGGGGGTAGACAGTATATACAGCTTGAGCCCGGCGATCTCTCCGTCTACTACATGATAGGGCTCCCTGACGTGGAGAAAGATGCACAGGAATCCCTTACGGCGGCTGAGTCCCACCTCAGCGAACTGGAGTCGATGGGCTACGTGCTCACCGACGCGCGTTCAACCCTCAGCGAGGCCCAGGATCTGTACGACTCGGACCAGTACGTAGAGTCAAAGAACAGGGCCGAGCTTGCCATGTCCACCGCCGACGAGATCGTTGAGGACGCCGTCGACGCCTACGAGGACATAGGCGTAGCGTCCGAGGCGGTTGGCCAGGCAAGGAGCGACGGGAGAACCGAAGGCTTGGAGGAGGCCGAGTCGAGCCTTGAGGCGGCGTCCACGTATTACGGCGAGGGAAGATACGCCGAGGCGATGAGCTATGCATTACAAGCCACACAGCAGGCAAACTTAGCTACAGCCCCTGAGAGTAACGCTGTGTTATACCTAGGTATACTCACAATAGCGGGGCTGATCGGCGGAGGCTACTATTACACTCAGAGAATCAAAGCCGAGGAGCCTTCACCCGAGGCCCCCGTGGACTTGTCGCAGCCACGGGAGATAGACCTTGACAAGATTTTCTGGCACCACCAAGACCTGCGGCTGGAGGGTAAAGAGGTCATAAGGTTCATCGCGGAGTCCGGCGGCGAAGCTTTCGCCGCCGAGATAAGGAACAGGTTCGATATCCCGCGCTCCAGCGCTTGGAGGCTTATAAGGAGGCTCGTTAACAACGGTGTCGTAGAGGAGAGGAAGATAGGAAACCAGAGCCTCGTGAGGATAAAAGATGAGTATCTCAAGTAGATATTGGGTTAAATGTTCCAAATCGTTCCAACGTGTTCTTATAATAAACCCATGTGGGTATACCTCACCGGAAGATATGAAGACCAAGATAGTAGCCTTTGTGTTGATGCTCTTACTCTTGTCGGCTCCGTTGGCTCAGGTAGTTTACGCCGAGGATACTTCCGGCGGCGAAGGCACTGACGGAGACGGTACGGACGGCGATGGATCTGGAGACGGCACTGACGGGGATGGGGACGACGGTGGAGGCGGTAACATCGATCCGCTTGTATATCAGCAGATAAAGGAGGACACCGAAGCAAGGTGGTGGAACCTCTACTATCTCTACACCGGTCAGCAAGGCGGTGAAGACGGTACAGGCGACTATGGCGGCCCAGAGATCCCCGAGGACCTGGACCCTGAGCTTAGAAACCAGCTGATGAACGCTTGGATGGAAATGACGCAGGCAGCCGAGATGGAG
>CAYFYM010000240.1:0-4975 GCA_964347405.1 uncultured Candidatus Bathyarchaeia archaeon
CCGAGCCCAGTCCGAGATGATTGGGTCCAACGAGATTAGCTACGTGATCCACGTGATCAAGCCAGTCATCCATGGTAACATTCATGATGTCCTCACGAGTATTGACTCCTTCTTTAATGAACGCTCCACAATAGCTCAGGTTAATGACGCCATCGTTATCAGATATTGCCTCAATCTGAGCATCGGTTAGATTGCGGAAATGATCACTCAAAGCCTTGCAGTTCGAATGAGAAGCTATGACTGGGTTTTTTACGATATCCATTACATCCCAGAAACCAGTCTCGTTGATATGAGATACATCGACAAGCATTCCCAGTTTCTCCATTTCCTCCACCACTTCAACCCCGAACTCGGTCAGGTGTGAACCTCCGTCGTCCCGTGAGCCATCGCCCAACTCATTCCTGGCGAAGTGGGTCAAAGTAAGAGAACGCACTCCAAGCTTATGCAGTAATCGGAGAACACCTAGCTCGCCCTCCAAAGCCTCGCCGCCCTCAATGGAGATGACCGCGGACACCCTTCCTTCTTCTGTATTCTTCATAATGTCTTCATGCGTTCTTGCTAGAGATATCGACTCATGATTCTCTTTCATCTCAGTGAAAAAGACATCGAGCATTTGAAGCAGGCGTCGAAGTCGCCTGCCTTTATACATGCCTCGCGAAACAACCATCGCGAAAAGTAGGCAATCAACGCCACCATCCATTATTCGCGGCAGATCGATCTGACCTTCTGTGCTTCTCTCACCGAGACGCCTCTTCAACGAATACTCCTTCGCATGAGGGATCACCCCAGACATTATGTCTTGGATGGTGTCGTTGTGGGTGTCAACCACCAGTGAATCACGGTGAATTCTAAGAGCTCTCTCCTCTTGTTGTTTAGTTAGATTCATGTTCATAATAAGTAAAAGAAAGACACATTAAACTTTTGAAAGTAGATGAAGAATTAAAGATATAAACTACTTAAAAGTAGCATATTTAAGGTGAAATATAATTGACTTTTAATGTAGTAATAAAGAATGGCCACGTCATCGACGGTGCAGGGAATGCATGGTTCAAAGCTGATCTAGGCATAAAAAACGAGAAGATTGACAGGATAAGCTATAAGGAGCTAGAGAATGGAGACCAAGTAATAGACGCCTCTGGTTTGGTAATATGCCCAGGCTTCATAAACCCCCACTCCCACTCAGATGGTTCCATACTCTACCACAATAACGCAGAGAACTGTCTTTCCATGGGTGTGACAACAGAACTAACAGGTCAGTGCGGAAACTCGATGGCGCCCATAAAGGAGAGTTTTAAGAAGCCGACAAGTGCCACAATTAGAAGACGTCTTTGTCTTTTAGACGAGCCAGTGAACTGGCTCACACACAAGGAGTGGCTTGATGAAATCAATCGAAAAGGTACTGGGATAAACATCGCGCCACTTGTGGGTCATGGAACCTTAAGGGGCTCGGTCATGGGCGTCGAAGGCGAAGGCGGTGAAAGGATAGAACCAACTAGAGACGAGCTCGACGAAATGAAAGATATGCTTAGGCAAGCAATGTCTGAGGGGGGATTCGGCCTTAGCACCGGCCTTAATTACGCACCCGGCAGAAACGCACTCACTAGCGAAGTAGTTGAGTTAGCGAAAGTGGCGTCTGAATACAGTGGAGTCTACGCCTCCCACATGAGGTGCGAAGGGGACCTGCTACTCGAAGCCACCAAGGAGTTCATAGAAATATGCGAAACGGCTGGAGTCAGGGGAATTATTTCACACCATAAGGCATCGGGAAGTGGAAACTATGGTAAAGCCTCTGAGACCATTAGGATGGTTGACCGTGCCAGAACCAGGGGGGTGAATGTGATCATAGACCTGTACCCTTGGAGGTTCGGGGGCACGATAAAGAGCCTGGGGACCCGCTTCTTACCTACAGACCCCATGAAACAGGCTCCTTCTCAGAGAGAGATTCTCGTCAAACAAATAAAGGACGACGAACTCTGGGAGAAGCTGAAAGCCTCAGCCATAGAGCAGAGAGACAAGGAGATCGAGGCATACAAGAAAAGACATGAGGAAATGCTTGAACTGGGAGGATGGGCCACAGAGCCATATGCAATGGATACCTCAGGTACTATTCTATACTCGCCGTCACATCCAGAGTTAGAGAGAAAATCACTGGATGAGGTGGCTCAATTCTATGGAGTAGAAGATGCCTGGGAGGGGATTAGGAGAATACTTATAGATGATGATGGGCGAACCGTCGCTGGGGCAGAGCCGTACAGCAAGGATGACGTCAAGACCATTCTCACATACCCTTGGACAACCGTCTCCACAGATCAATATGCCTTTGATACTTCGAAGATCCCACAAAGTCTCGCGTTTGACGCTCTTGGGACACAGCATCCTAGAGGGTGGGGTACTTACCCAAAAATACTAGGCAAGTACGTTAGAGAAGAGAAGGTCTTTAGTATAGAGGAGGCCGTCAGGAAGATGACTTCTCTCCCAGGAACTTTTCTTGGACTATGGAACAGGGGCCTAGTGAGGGAGGGATTCTATGCAGACTTAGTGGTTTTCGACCCAAATACAATCGAGAACAAGGCTACATACTCAAATCCACAAGTACCTCCAGAGGGCATTAAACATGTACTCGTGAATGGCGATATAGCAGTGGATGATGGTGCATTTACAAATAATCTAGCAGGGAAGACATTAAGAAATTATAAAATAGATACAAAATAATATTCGAATTTTTTATTAATATATAAAATTATATTTAATAAAATTATAATTACCTACATTACATGAAGTTATTTTAACTAAAATTTTAATAATAGTCTGCTAGGTCGATTGCAAATTAATTTAAAATATCCTTTCAAAAAGTCTGAAAAATTAACTAACTTTCCCAGATACCTATATTAATAGTTTCGCTGTTCATAGAGCCGGGTGTTCGAGGTGCCAATGAGACAGCCCATAGTCTGCATGCTGGGCCACGTGGACACGGGGAAGACCAGCCTACTCGACAAGATCAGGGGGACAGCGGTACAGCTGAGAGAGGCGGGCGGACTGACTCAGCAGATAGGCGCCAGCTACTTCCCGTTCGACACACTCGTAGCGATTACCAGGCAGCTGATGCAGAACGTCAACTTCACCGTCAAGGTACCCGGACTCCTAGTAGTGGACACACCGGGACACGAGGCCTTCGCCAACCTGAGAAGCCGGGGAGGCAGCGTGGCCGACATCGCCATACTGGTGGTCGACGCGATGCACGGCTTCGAGAACCAGACCGACGAGTCCCTGACCATACTCAAGTCGAGGAAGGTGCCCTTCATAGTCGCGGCCAACAAGATCGATAGGATCGACGGCTGGGTCGCGGAGGAGAACAGGCCGTTCATGAAGGCGTACAACGCCCAGTCGAAGTGGGTGAAGGAGGACCTCGACAACAGGCTCTACAACATGATGGGCACCCTCAGCCGGGAGGGCTTCAGCAGCGAGCGCTTCGACAGGGTCAGGGACTTCACCAAGAACGTCGCCATTGTCCCCGTGAGCGCCAAGACGGGGGAGGGCATCGGTGAGCTCCTAGCCGTGCTCATCGGGCTTACTCAGCAGTACCTCACCGAGAAGCTGGAGGTAACAGAGGGGCCGGCCGTGGGCACCGTGCTGGAGGTAAGGGAGGAGGTGGGCCTCGGCACCACACTCAACGCCATAATCTACGACGGCACCCTGAACGCCGACGACACCATAGTCATTGGTGGCAAGGAGGACCCCATAACCACGAAGATCAGGGCCATACTGGTGCCCCAGCCCCTCGACGAGATCAGGGACCCGCGTAAGAAGTTCAACAGCATCGACATGGCCCACGCCGCCGCCGGAGTGAAGATAGCCGCTGCCGACATAGACGACGCCATACCCGGCTCCCTCCTCCTCGCCGTCGGCGGCGACATGACGCTGGACAAGGCCGTCGACGAGGTGAAATCGGAATTGGAGCGCCTCAGGGTCCAGACCGACAACGTCGGCGTCATACTGAAGACGGACACCCTGGGCAGCCTGGAGGCCACGGTGGAGAGCCTCAGGCAGAGGGAGGTCCCCATAAGGATAGCCGACATAGGCGACGTTAGCCGCAGGGACGTGGTGGAGGCCATAAGCGTGAAGCACGAGGAGCCGCTCTACGGCGCCATCCTGGCGTTCAACGTCAAGGTCCTGCCGGACGCCGAGAAGGAGGCCCGCGACAACAAGATCCAGGTTTTCTGGAACGACATAATCTACAACCTCATGGACGACTACGTCCGGTGGATGGAGGAGGAGCGGGAGGCCAAGGCCCGCAAGGAGTTTGACGCCCTGGTGAAGCCAGGGAAGATCGAGGTCATGGACGGCTACGTGTTCAGGAGGGCCAAGCCCGCCATCTTCGGCACCAGGGTGCTGGGCGGCCAGATAACGCCCAACGTCAACATGATCAACCTTGAGGGGGACAGGGTCGGCAGGATAAGCCAGATCCAGGACCGGGGCGAGGCCATATCCCGGGCCGACGAGGGCCAGGAGGTGGCCGTCGCCATGCCCCAGCCCATCGTAGGTAGACATATTAAAGAGCGAGATGTCCTGTATGTCGACATCCCGGAGAAGCACGCCAAGCAGCTCCGCACCAAGTTCGCGGGCAGGCTCACCGAGAGACAGGCGGAAGCCTTAAAAGAACTCGTAGAGTTGAAGCGGAGGACAGATGTGCTCTGGGCAGTCTAGGAGAATATGATATGCCGGTACTCATCGTTTCAAACCCCGCCGACGGGACGAGCCAGAGGGTCGAGATCGACGACCAGCAGCTAAGGGCCCTCTACGGCACTAGGATAGGGCAGGTGGTCGAGGGAGCCGTGGCGGGTATGCAGGGATACAGGATCAAGCTAACCGGTGGCACGGACAAGGACGGCATCCCCATGCGCCCGGACGTCCACGGAAGCGCCAAGGCGAGGGTCATCCTAAGCGGAGGCGTGGGCTACAAGCCCAAGGACAAGGG
>CAYFYM010000241.1:0-2509 GCA_964347405.1 uncultured Candidatus Bathyarchaeia archaeon
AGGCCGTCGAGGCAGGTATCGAGGTGCTGCTGGTCAACGCCACCGTGGAGGGCCGCGTCTGGGCGGCGCTGAGAGGCGAAAACGTAATTGGTACAATGCTGAAGAGGTGAATGCATGGGCGGCATAGAGAAACGGAAGACGAGGCACATAAGGGTCAGCTTGGACGAGGACGTCGAGGGAGACCTGGGCACCGGTTTCCGGGACGTGAGGCTCATACACAGGGCCCTCCCCGAGATAGACCTCGAAGACGTGGACACTGGTACGACGCTGTTCGGCAGGGAGCTGCGTGCGCCGCTCATAATCAGCGCAATAACCGGGGGAACCAGGGAGGCGCAGGAGATCAACGCGCTGCTCGCCGAGGTAGCCGAGATGAAGGGCATAGGCATCGGCGTGGGCAGCCAGAGGATCGCCGTTGAGGAGCCCGAGAAGGCGATCACGTTCACCGTGGTCAGGGAGAAGGCGCCCAACGCCCTCGTAATAGGCAACCTCGGGTGCCCCCAGCTCTCGCTGGGGTGGGGCGTCGAGGAGGCGGAGATGTGCGTCGAGATGGTCGAGGCGGACGCCCTCGCGGTTCACATGAACCCCCTGCAGGAGGCTGTGCAGGTAGGCGGCGACACCGGCTACAGCGGCGTCCTCGGCAAGGTCAGGGAGCTAGCGGGCGCCCTGGACACGCCCATAGTGATGAAGGAGACGGGCTGCGGCGTAGCCTATGAGGAGGCGGTGAAGCTCGAGGAGGCGGGCGCCGCCGCCGTGGACGTCAGCGGCGTCGGAGGCACCAGCTGGTCAGCCGTCGAGTACCACATCGCGAAAGAGGTCGGTGAAAGGGGCCAGGAGTACCTGGGCCAGGCGCTGTGGAGCTGGGGGATACCCACAGCCGTCAGCGTCGTAGAGACGAGCCAGAGCACAGACCTCAAGGTCATAGCTTCCGGAGGCATCAGGACCGGCGCCGAGATAGCGAAGTCCATCGCTCTGGGAGCCGACGCCGCCGGGATGGCCAAGCCCTTCCTGGAGAAGGCCGTGGAGGGTAGGGAAGAGTTGGCCGAGTTCGTGGACCACATAATAAGGGAGCTGAAGGTCGTGATGTTCCTGACCGGGGCCAGGGACGTCAAGGAGCTTGAGAACGTCCCCGCATTGGTGATGGGCAGGACGGCTGAGTGGCTGGGGCTCAGGGGCTTCGACGTGTCGAAGTACGCCCAGCGGCCCTGAGACAACTTTTAAGAGCCCACCGCGTCGTCTATCAGTGAATCTGGTGAGCTACCGTGGATCAGCTGAAGCCCATAGAGCAGAGGCTCGCGGAGAACGCGAGGATGATCAACGGCTATCTGAGGAGGGCGCTCAGCGGACAGGAGCCTGAGCTCCTCGGGAGGTCGAGCCTGCACCTCATCGAGGCGGGGGGTAAACGGCTACGACCGTACATGACCGTCAAGGCCTGTGAGGCGGTGGGGGGCCGCGCCGAGGACGCCGTCCCTTTCGCCGCCGCCGCCGAGTTCCTCCACAACTTCACCCTCGTCCACGACGACGTAATGGACCACGACGATCTACGGAGGGGCAAGCCCACTGTGCACAAGGTGTACGGTATGCCTCTGGCTATTCTGGCTGGTGACCTCCTTTTCGCCAAGGTATACGACGTCACACTGAAGAACAAGCCGCCGGGGATGCCCCCTGAGCGGCTGATAGAGAGCCTAGCCAAGATAACCGACGCCGCGTTGATGCTGTGCCAGGGGCAGGCGCTGGACATGGAGTTCCCGAGCGCCTTGGACGTGTCCATGGACGACTATATCCGGATGGTGGGCGCCAAGACAAGCGCCTTGTTCAGGGCGTGCGCGCAGGTGGGCGCGTTGGCCGGCGGCGGCTCCGACGAGCAGGTAGACGCCCTCGGCAGGTTCGCGTGGGACGCCGGCGTCGCGTTCCAGATAGAGGACGACGTGCTGGGCGTGACAGGGGACGAGATGACCCTCGGTAAACCGGTAGGCAGCGACATCCGGGAGGGGAAGAAGACGCTGATAAACATACACGCCTTGGAGAACTCCACCGAGGAGCAGAGGAGGCGCATCTCCAAGGCTTTCGGGGTCGAGGACGCGTCCCAGAAGGACATCGAGGTCGCCGTCGAGGCCCTGAGGGAGGTAGGCTCCATAGTCTACGCCCGAGGCGTGGCGGACGAGTACGTGGCGAAGGCGTTCCAGTCTCTGGAGGCGTTGCCCGACACCCCCGCCAAGGAAGAGCTGAAGGCCCTCGTGGAGTACTTCGTAAAACGCGAGTACTAGAGAAAGGAATAATAGACATCTTCCTCGTATTTCATCGGGACCGGCTGTGTCCATGAGCAACACGGAGATAAGGAAAGCCGCCGTCAAGTACGCGGCCCACAACGCCTCCCAGTACGACGGCGTAGCCCAAGCGGGGTCGGTGATAGGAAAGGTTCTCGGGGAGTTCCCCGAGCTGAGGGCGAGGGCGAAGGAGGTAGTCCCCATAATCAACGAGGCTGTGAAGGACGTGAACTCGTGGACACAGA
>CAYFYM010000242.1:0-3051 GCA_964347405.1 uncultured Candidatus Bathyarchaeia archaeon
CCTCAGGTATTCCAACTTGACTGACTATTATGAAGATGATGAAACCGAATAGAATAGCTTGAAAATCTGTCATACTGGCACCCTCCCGATATTCGAATTAACGTTTATTAGTACCCCCACCCCTACCAAGTAGGGGTACCCCTACATGTACTTCGATCCTCAACCCAAGGAGAACCTAGAAGACCTATTCGACCGCAGAGAAGAATTAGAAAAGTTCTCCAGGGCACTCAACTACTCGTCCCTGATAGTGATATTTGGGCTGCGAAGGACGGGGAAAACCTCCTTCATGAACGTGGCGTTAAAGGAATCAGGCCAGCCATACATCACGCTCGATCTACGGGGCCTCTCCTTCAACCCGTCGCACGCAGACATAGTAAAGAAAATCGAGTCCGCCTTCAACAACACCAACAAGAGATGGCTAACAAGCATCATCGACGCGTTGAGACACGTCAAGGGAGTAAGCGTCCTAGGCAACTCAGTCTCTCTTGACTGGAGCAACAAGGGAATAGACCTCGCGGATCTATTCGACAGCCTAGACAAGTGGGCCGGAGAGAACGACAAGAGGTTCCTGCTGGCGTTCGACGAGATCCAGATCATCCGCGGCGAGAAAAGCATACCAAGACTGTTCGCCCACGTCATAGACTACGATCAGAACATCCGTCTAGTCGTTACAGGCTCCGAGATGGGGCTGCTTTTTGATTTCCTGGGCTTCGACGACTCCGACTCCCCCCTATACGGCAGACACTACACGGAGATCAAGATGCATGGCTTCACCGCCGAGGAGTCGACGGAGTTTCTCAGAGAAGGATTCAAGCAGCTAAGGCTATCCCCGGATAAAGACGTGTTAGAGTACGCCGTCAAAAACCTGAACGGGATCGCAGGTTGGCTCACGCTTTTCGGTACGCGGTGCAGAGACGAAAACCAGGTGAACACAGGGATCGTGGACATCGTAAGGACGGAAGGAGGAAAACTCTCAAGGAGGGAGGCGATCAAACTGGTGAACTACTCCCCTAGATACGCGGTGGTCTTAAACCATCTGGCAAGGACGAGAAGGGCGAGCTGGAGCCAACTAAAATCCATAATGGAGGCACGGGAAAACCGGAGCCTGCCGAACTCGACGGTCTCCGATATTCTAAACAAACTTGTTAAAACCAGCCTCGTTGAGAAAGACGGAGAATACAGCATACCGGACCCTCTGCTAGTCAACGGGATCCTGGAAACCCCCCTGCCCGAGAGCTAGTACCCCCACCCCTACCAGGTAGGGGTACCCCTACTAGGCTCTTATCCTCTCTCTTCAATCCGTCCCATAAAGACCATGGTTTAAATGAAATAGAAGCCCCTCTAAGATGAATCCACCTTGGACCCAAGAGCCCTGAGGATAGCCGTGGGCCTCGCCCTGGAGAGCGCCATACTCAGCGGCGCCCCCACGGAAGACTTGGCGTCCCTCTACTCGAAACCGGAGCCCCAAGCCGTCACGGCCCTCCACCTCAGGCTCATGGAGTCCCAGGACCACCGGGCTCGGGAGGCGGGCATCTGGCTCCAGACGGGAATGGATCTAGACCCAGCCAGGACTGACCCGGCGGGGCTCGCCGGGGAGCTAGGCAAGATGGAGTACCTCCTCTACATCCTCATATCCAAGGCCGGGGACGCCCAGAGGGTGGTGAACGACTGGATGAACTACACGGCCAACGCGGCCCAGCTCCTCACAGACGGGTTCCTGGTGGACGCCAAGATAATGCTGAACCGCGCCCTCCACGCCTCACAGACCCCCGCAGTAGAGGGGCTGAAGGCATACCATGGCCTAGGCTACGAAGTAGGGGTCTTCCAGGAGGCCACGGCCAGCTACTACAGGGAGGCCATGGGCTACCCCGTGGGCCTCCGGATCCCCGAGGAGACGCTCGACGCGGCCCTGAAGCTGCAGGAAGGGATGCTGGAGGTGATGCTGAGCCGGGTCAGTGTTGAGGGGCCCGGGGAGAATCAGCTGGTCCTTGGGGTGGTCAGCGGCCTAAGCTCCTCGGTGAGGCGCCTCATGGAGGGGAAGCTGGGGGACGCGCGGCGGGACCTGGAGAAGGCCGCAGGACTCATGGAGGCCTGGCAGGACGTGGCTGGGGGCACGGAGAAGCGTGAGCTTATCGAGGCGAACTTGCTGAGGGTCAGGGAGACGCTTGACTCGCTTTCTTCTCAAAGCAGTAAAGGTTAGGGCTTGGACACGAGAATAGTGTCGTTGCAGCGCCTGTTTCGTGCCTAAAAGCAAAGTGCCCGAGTGTTCTCGCGTCGAGATGATGGTGCTTCTCAGCCAAAGCCGAGTTGCTCATTTGAAGCCCATCTCTGTTGCTCCGCGCTCAACGGCTTTACGCTTCTTGAGCCGCTGACTCGCTCCCACTCGGGCAAACACAACTAGAGAAGCACTCCTATTATACCTTAAGTTTACCGGAAGACACAAACCCATCGATTGAAAACGATGAATACAGCCGGTATTTGCATCGCTGGATGTAAAACTCCTTTAAAACGGGAACCCGCCGAAATATTAACGTCTTACGCTCAAAAGACGCGGATAACTGGACGAGGGTTTGCGTGGCTCATATTTTATTCCACGTTATCCAAACAGGCGACCGCAGGCATATGAACCACTAGATGCTGAGCACCCTCTCCGCGTCGTCCCTGAGGCCCTCGAACCTCTCGGCGGGCAGCGGAGGCCTCCCATGGTACGCCGTCAGCTGCCGGAGGGTCACTATCCCCGCTTCGGAGAGGGCGTTCCTCTCCCTCCGGCCGACGCTCCTCAGAATAGTCACAGGGTACACCCCGGCCTCGGTGATTATCCTGTCGATGCCCCTCTCCGGGGGCGCCTTCCACCCTATGTGGTCTATGCCGACGCACTCGGCGTACCGTCTGGCGTGCTCCGTCATCCTGGTGTTGCACACTATGAGCACACGGGAGAAGTCGTAGCTGTTCACGCCCTCCTCGTAGCCCCTCCTGATGTCGTCGAACTTGGCCTTCGCCGAAAGGCTGACGTAGAACGGCGTGTAGCTGTGGCATCTCCTGTGGTGCTTG
>CAYFYM010000243.1:0-12036 GCA_964347405.1 uncultured Candidatus Bathyarchaeia archaeon
TTTGCTTGGGTGAAGTTCTCCACCATCAACCTCAATCAATTCATGGTAGTGAATGTAGCCTCTCTTCGCGTAGTACTCTGCCTTCTCTGTGGACCATGTGTCGATTACTGCGTGTACAATGTACAATAGTTCTCCATCGGCTGCGTCTGAGCTCCACCACTGTGGTGCACCGAAGGGTCCTGTGTTATAGTGTTTTCCTACTAGCTGGTTTGGTCCAGCCATTACCCAGTAATGACCGGGAATATCAAATTCTCCGTTTGGACCATCTGGTGCTCCTGCTAGATAGTAATCAGTTCCATCCACGTTAATGACGATACCATGTATGAATCCGGTTCGTGCGAATACTGGTGTTGTTAGTAGTGCGATAATTGTAGCTGTTATAATTCCTAGTTTAGTTAGTCTTTTCATAGATAACCATGACTGCATTGAAAGGGCCCCATTTAAACCTGTGAATACTATAATTATTCTAAATACATTCTTGGATGTTAATAGGCAAATCGGAGGTATTTTGCATTCAGAAACTGCTTTTCCTATGAAGGCTTTACTTCAAGCTTTTTAACACGCATATGACGTTACAAAAATTCTTATCGCCTAATTCATTTGTTATTCTGCGAGAAATTCAATACACCTGTTACATGGAATTAGCATGTTCCCGGTGTTTGGTGGGGGCTGGTTTGGTTGTCCATGTGATTTGGGTGGACGGCCGGGGGGAGCTTACGCGAGCAGGTCACGACTCGTTACCACTGACAAGTTTTCTTGTCAAGATTCGTGGTTCAAATACGCTTAAAACCGTGGCTCTCATGCCTACCTCCAGTGAAATAACGTGAAGAACGATTAGAACGAGCTGGACGACCTCGTGATAAAGGCCCTGTCCAGCCCGGAGCGTAAGAACATCCTGAGGATCGTGGGCAGCTACTCTGAAGGCGTGAACTACACGGGCATCCTGGGGGAGACCATGCTGAGCACGGGCAGGCTCAACTACCACCTGGGGGAGCTTGACGGCTTCCTAGAGAGGGACGAGGAGCGGCGGTACAGGCTCACCGAGCTGGGCCGGAAGGCGGTGGCCGTGCTCGAGTTCATAAAGAAGGACATTGATGCCAGCGTGTTAGAGACGCTGAACACCCGGCGGGGGGAGAGGCTCCGCTGGATCAGGAGACGCATGGACGCGGGTTACTACGTGGCCGCCGCCGTGCTGCTCGGTATCACCGGTTTGATGGGCTACTTCGCCATCACGGAGGGGGACCCTGTGCTGGCGGCGTTCACGCCTGTCTGGGGCCTATTGTCCGTGGGGCTGATCTACCTGATGAACAGGTCAAGAAAGAGGGACACTGAGCGGATTCTCTGGCTCGTTGAGTGGCTTGAGTGGAGGCTATTCGGCGGATACAAGGAGAAAAATTAGCCGATTACTCCAGCGTTATCCGCTCGGTGGAGCTTATACATGAATCTATGCTGTGATCTATGGATGCATGTCCGCGAACTCGTGGCCCACCAGCATCTGAAGCAGCGGCGGTATGTTGGGAAGCGTCAGCGTCCTTATCCTGAGCTCTTCAAGTGGATGGTGCCGTTGCCCGCAGCATACTAGAACGCCTCGCCGCGGGGCTGCTCTGTCCAGTAGATGGCAACACCGTCGCGGAACCTGTCGCTCTTGCTTATCAGCGGCCCCTCGGGCAGCTGGTTCACGACTCTATGAACTCGATGCTCGGGTAGACCTCGCCCAGCCTCACCAGCGTCCTAGCGTAGCTGTCGCAGCCGTCGTGCGTGATAGGCTTGAAGTCGAGCTCGCTGTAGGCCTCGTAGCCGTTGCGTCTCATGTCTTGGGGTACCCCGCTGCCCCTGAAGGTGGCGCCTACGCCTACATTTCTTCTTCTATGTAGTCCACTATGGATTTGAAGAACGGGTAGCCGTCTCCATACCAGGATGGCTGCATTTCCTTGGTCCACTCGGGCATCAGGTAGCCGTAGTAGGCGCGCTCAGGGTGAGGCATGAGCCCCAGGACGGTGCCCTCTGGGTTGCAGATGCCCGCTATGTCGTGGTAGGCGCCGTTCGGGTTCTCTGGCCAGATATGCTCGGCGAACGAGCCGTCCGCCTTGACGTACCGCCACACCAGCATGTCCATGTCGTAGAGCCGCCCGAGCAGCTCCTCCCTTTGCTCGGGCGGGAATATGAACCGTCCCTCGCCATGGGCCACCGGGCATTGAAGCACGTAGCCTGGTTCCAGGCCCGCCATCATGCCGCAGTTGCCGCCGCCGACGTACTTCATCCTTATCCACCTGTTCTGGTAGCCCCTGGTGCTGTTACCGAGGGCGGCCTCCGGGTAGATGCTCCGCCCCTCCCAGCCCGGGAGGAAACCCATCTCCACCAGCTGCTGGAACCCGTTACAGATGCCGACGACGGGTTTTCCCTCGTCTATGAACGCCTCAAGCTCTCCGCCGATCCTGTACTCGCACTCCTTCGCCCAGATGGCGCCGCTCCGCACGTAGTCACCGTAGCTGAAGCCCCCCGGGAACACGAGCACGTCGTAGTCCTCCAGGTTCCGTTCCTTGAATATCCTCTGGGTGTGGACAAGGTGCACCTCGACGCCCTGGTCCCTGAACGCCCTCACCGTCTCCTTGTCGCAGTTGGTGCCCGGGGCGCGCATGAGCAGCACCCTTATTTCTTCCCGTTTCATCGCTTGGCCTCCAGCGGCGTCTTCCACGCCCCGATCAAAGCCTCCAGGTCGATCTCGAACAGGGGCTCGCCGTCCTTGGTGACCGTCAGCGCCTTATCCTCCTTTACGGCCCCCACGCAGGCGTAGGTGGAGTCCCCCATCGCCTCGATGAACCTCGCGGTGGCGGCGGGCGGCACCTCCACCAGCAGCCTCCCGTTGCTCTCACTGAACAGAAGCACGTCGTCCCTCATCGCCTCGGAGACAGGCACCTTCCCGATATCCAGGTCCACTCCTAGACCGCCTGTGAACGCCATCTCGGCCACGGCCACGGCCAGCCCGCCCTCGCTGCAGTCGTGGCACGCCCGCACCGCCCCTTCGTCCATCGCATCCAAGACACGCATGTACGCCTCGATGTTCCTCTCCGCGTCCACCCGGGGGACGGAGCCGCCGAGCTCCCCCTGGAGCCGGAGGTACTCGCTGCCCCCCAGCTCAGGCTTCGTCACGCCCACGAGATAGAGCGCGTTCCCCGGCTCCTTGAGCTCCATGCTCACCGCCTTCCTGATGTCAGGCACCACGCCGAGGCTCGTCACCAGCAGCGTCGGCGCAACGGGCCCCAGCGGGCTCTCGTTGTAGAGGCTGTCCTTGCCTGACACGAAGGGGGCGCCGTAGACCCTGGCCGTGTCGTAGCAGCCGCGGCACGCGTATACAAGCCCTCCCAGCCGGTCCTCGTACTCTGGGTTGCCCCACGTGAAGTTGTCAAGCAGCGCCCACCTGCGTCCGCCGACGCAGACGCTGTTCCGCACGGCCTCGTCCACTACACTCGCCGCCATCCAGTACGGATCGATCTTCCCGTACCTCGGGTTCACGCCGCTCGCGACGCTGACGCCTTTCCACGACTCGTCGAGGGGCTTCAGCACGGACGCGTCGCTCGGCCCAGCCCTCCAGCCCTGAAGCGGCTTTATGACGGTCTGGCCCTTTACCTCCTGGTCGTACCGCCTGACAACCCGCTCCTTGCTGCACACGGCGTAGCTGCTCAACAGCTTGAGAAGGACCTCGCCTAGGTCCTCCGACTCAGGTATCTCGGGGTCCTCCTTCTCGGCCGGCCTCCAGTTCGTCTCCCGCTCCAGCCGCGGAGGGTTGAACAGCGCCTCCAGCACGATGTTCCCCACCTCGACACCGTCATAGATGAGCCTCGCCGTGCCCGAGGCGTCGTAGACGCCGAGAACGGTGGCATCCACCTGCTCGTTATCAAATATCTCTAAGACGTTCTCCAGGTTCTCCAGGGGCACCGCAAGCAGCATCCGCTCCTGGCTCTCGCTTATCCATATCTCCCAGGGCGCCATCTCCTCGGCTTTCAGCGGCACCCTGTCGAGGTGCACCTCGACGCCGAGCCCGTATCGGTCCGCGGTCTCGCAGACCCCGCAGCTCAGTCCCCCGCCGCCGATGTCCGTTATCCCGGACCCGAGTCTCTGGTCGCTGATCTGCTTCACCGCCCTCTTGATCTTCTCCTCCCCTATGGGGTTCGCGATCTGTACGGCCGGCCTGCTCACCTCCTCGCTCTCCTCCGTGAGCTCAGCCGACGCGAATGTGACGCCGTGGATGCCGTCGAGCCCCGTCTTCCCGCCGGCAAGCACGACGAAGTCGCCGCTTTTCACGTCCCTGATGTACTGGTCCTTGGGTAGCACCCCCAGACACCCGCAGTACACCACGACGTTCCCGGTATAGTCCTCGTCGAACACAGTGGCGCCGTTCACCGTCGGGATGCCGATGCTGTTCCCGTAGCTGCCGATTCCGTCCACGACCCCCCTGAAGAGGTAGAGAGGGTGCTTCACCCCCTCGGGCAGCCCCTCGTAGGGATGGTCCAGGGGCCCGAAGCAGAGCACGTCCGTGTTTGCTACTGGGTCCGCCCAGACCCCTAAGATGTCCCTGATGACGCCGCCCAGACCCGTCGCGGCGCCGCCGAAGGGCTCTATCGCCGACGGGTGGTTGTGGGTCTCCACCTTGATGGCCACCGCCACGTCGTCCGTGAGGTCCACGATGCCGGCGTTGTCCTCGAAGACGCTGAAACACCAGTCGGGCTTCAGCTCGTCGATGAGCCGCATGAAGTATGTCCTCAGCAGCCCGTCCACGGCGCCCTCGGGGGTATGGATCAACCCCTTGAAAGTCTTGTGGCTGCAGTGCTCCGACATGGTCTGGTCGAAGGTCTGGAGCTCTATGTCCGTCGCCCGTCTCTCCCGTAGCACGTAGTGGTCGGCGATGTACCTGAGCTCATCCAGCGACAGCCCCAGCCCCAGGGCCTCGGCTATCTCCCTGAGCTCGTCGTCCGAAGCGTTGAGAAGATCCACCACGTGGTGGCTGAAGGGGTGCCCCGACTCGGTGACCCTGCTCATCACGCCTCACTTGGCTCGTACCTGTAGTCGTCCTTCGTGGGGTTAGTCAGGAGCCGCCTGCACATCTCGTCTATCAGCTTATCCGCCTGCGCCCTGTCCTCGGCCTCGAAGGCCACCTGGTAGGCCTTGCTCGCCCTAACCTCATCGACGCTGTAGCCTAGGCCCCTGAGGGCCTCGGCCGTGGCGTCGCCTTCCGGGTCGCTGTACCCAGATTTTAATGAAACGTAAACAAAGTAGTTGAATTTCATGTACTATCCCTCCGTCCACTCGCCGTCGAGCCGTCCTGTCCGATTGGCCACCGGCATACACTATTTAATGAAAATGTAAATATATAAAATATTTCTGTTTAAAAATAACATGTAATTTAAAAAAATCGTTTATGGGGGAACTTGAATCAACTCAAATTAATAAAAAGGAGAGGATGTCTCCTCGTCAGGGTGCTAGCCGCTCAGCAGGATGGCCACGATTAGTCCATAAATGGCCAGACCCTCACCCAGAGCAACGAACAGCAGAGACCAGATGCTAAGCTCAGGTCTCTCCGTTATCATCTCTGCGCCTGACTTCGCAGCGACCATGATACACAGGGCGGAAGCGAATGCGGCCCCGATCATGGTTAATGCGCCAGTCAGCAAAGGCCAAGCAGATTCTGGAATCATACCACCTTCACCTCCTCCAAATATCAGTACTATGCTGAATAAGATATTCACAACGATTATGAAGCCGCCCATGCCGCTTAGAGCTGCGCCGTAGGGAGTGCTCTTTCCTTCCATGTCGGCTGCGCCACCGATGATCCCTCCCTGTACCATTGCGTATGCTCCGGCAAAAATCCCGAGCCCAACCGAGATGGCAGCGTATTCTAGAGACAATTCACGTACCTCTTTTACCGTTCGTTGTGAAGCTTTGAGATTTTATCTTGTTCCCCACCTTTTTTCTCACTACAGTCATTATGTAAGCATATATATCTTTTCCACAGGAACCCAACAAGGAAAAAAAATTAAAAAATGTTTACGAACTGGCTGTCCTTATCCTAAATGGACGGAATGGAATACCGCCGCCTTGGAAGAACTTGCCCATAATCTCATAGTAAAGCAGCCGCAGCGACTGTACGCTGCTTGACACGAACTCGAAGCTAAGAGCGATGATGTTCATCAAGACGAGCCCAATACCGGGTATGTGGAGGGCGTGCGTAAGAGCCTCGGCGGCGATTGCCAGACTGGTGTGAGCAAGGGCGAACGCGGCAATCCTGAGGAAGCTGAAGAGGTTTGCGAGACCCTCTACGAAAGTCATCATCAGACCACCTACACCTTCACCAATTGCTTCGATGCTGACGCCGTGGCCGTGTGCCAATGAGTGAATTATGGGCTCGAGGAAGCTCAACGCCAAGCCTGCCAACACAAGGTAAAACGACCAATGCCCGAGCGCCGCCATGAAATCCATTCCTATTTGAATAAAATGCATCGCGGTAAGGTAGAACCCTGTGACGTAAAGGATCATGCCCAGGCCGTGCTCTCCTAAAGCGCCGATCGGGTTACCAGATTTAATCTGGTTAATGGCACCAAGTATTAGACTAAAGATAACCTCGATAGCCGCGATGGCGAACACCAGCTTCATTAGTGTTGTAGTCTCAGATACTGGGTTTGGCATAATTGGATACTCGAAAGGCAGATGGATATGCGCCTCATGTAACCGATGAGAGATGGCGTGCTCGATGAGGAATATGGAGTCATACATAAACCCAAAAATAATTGCTGAAATACCCATTGGTATGAATAAAGTACCTAGATACTTCATCATTCCTCTATCGAACCTCCTAGAGATGAAATAGCCTAGAATCAAGAAGATGACTCCTTGACCTATATCCCCGAACATCAAACCAAACTGGAAGCAAAAAATAATGACCGAGATATAGCCTGGGTTTATCTCCTGAGCTGAGGGCCATCCCCTTAGACGAGTTAATATCCAGGCTGGCTGAAGAAACGATGGATTGAAATCTAACTCTGGGGTGGGCACGTTCTCGTCCTCGGGGCCTAGGTCGCTCACCTCGATGAATAAGTTCTCCCCGATCTCGCTCTCAACTTCCTTGAGGGCCTCTCTGAGCCTGGGAACCATACTCTCGGGTGTGTAGCCCTGCATGATACTGATGATGTTTGTTCGGAGAACCGGTGCACTCTTTCTCTGGAAGAGATGCAGCAAGTTAATGTAGAAGGCCAATTCCCCGAAGGCCACCGCCTGCTCCTCCTTGAACTTGGCTATCTCTTGAGATTGACTTTCTTCGTTCGCCTTGATCTTTTTATCATACTCTTCCCTGAGATCAGCCACCTTCTCCTCGTACTCGGCCTCTAATTTCCTGAGCTTAACTCTAATCGTCTTCTCCTTTGCCTTCTCTTCCTCTATCTCCTTACCTTTTCTCTCCATCTCGGAGAGCTCGGCCTTGTACTTCTCGATGGCCTGCTTCCTCTTTGCTGGGTCGAGCACCAGCAACAGGTCTCCGGAATCCAAGACATCGAAGATGTCTCTGATCTCGAACACTAGGAACAGCGCCTCTACCCACTTCCGGCTCGCCTCGTTTCCGAAGACGAATAGGAGGCTCTCCTCGTCGGAGATCTTTGACGTTCGATGGTATGTGTTCGGGTACCGCTTAAGATACTCAATCAGCCTTGGCATGACTTCCGTCTGTACCACGCCGACAGCAAAGCAGTTCTTGAACTCCTCTGGCTCCAGCGCCTGCACAGACTCTAACCGAGCTTTGACGGCCATTTGCTGTTCCTTGAAACTGGCTTTCTCTTCGTCTATGTTTTCTAACTGTTTGAAGAGCTTCTCTTTGGCCGTTTCCAGCGAAGCCTTCTCGTCTTCTATCTTCTTCTGGAGTTCATTGACGAGTCTGTTGTTCTGGATGTGGAGGTCCTCCTCGCTAGCTTCGATCTTCCCCAGTAGCGCTGACGCCTCTTCGATGATTGTGTCCACCCTACCCTCAGGGTCCATCGAGAATGACCTAAGCTCGTCTATGCTCGGAGTAACTAACTTCACATCTAAATCGTCTAGAAGCTCTCCGTAGCGGCTATTGACCCTCTTGTATAGCTGCCTATAGTCTACCTGTCCCTCGGAGTCCCCCTTTAATCCCTCGTACTCAGCGCCTGTTACCGGTTTAAGCTGTGTCACCTTTGCCCTGCCTAATGACTTGAGTACTAATCCTTCGTACTCGGGGGGAGTGATGATGGTGACCTTCTTCATCAAAGTAATTCACTTTAATGCTTCTCTATTTGATAAAAAGTTTTCTGGGGACAAATTTTGAGGCTATTCCACGAACGTAGGCTCAAAAAAAATCGTTACTTTCTTCTAAGAAGCGTGCTGAATTGAGTCAGTGACGAGACAATAACAGCGTTAATCATGTCGTACTCAGATACTATACCTATTAACTTCCCGTTGTCGCTCACGAGGAGGCGGCGGACATTCCTGTGCCTCATCTCTCTCATCGCTTCGAGGATAGGTGTGTTTTTGTTTATGGAGATGAGAGGACTTGACATGATCTCGCCAATCTTTGTTTCTCTAGTGTCTCTACCTTTCACAATTACTTTGGCTAGGAGATCGCTCTTTGTGACTATGCCAATGGGGTCGCCATCCGTTGTGACCACGATACTCCCTATACCGTTCTCGAGCATTATTTCGGTTGCTGCCTTCACCGACTTGAAGCCTTCTATGGTAATCAGCTCTTTCATTATGTCGTATATTACTGAAGGGTATTTATCCAAAACTGCTCACCTTACTCTTCCTTCGGGAAGTTGGCGCGGATGAGCGTCGTTGTAGCTTCTACACCATCTATTGTCCTCAACTTATTAAATACGAAATCATCAAGCATCTCCAAGCTGTCAACCTTTACCTTTATAATGATGTCGTACTCACCATATGTAGTTATCACTTCCTCGATTTCCGGATATTCCTTCACTTTATAGTAGACTTGAACTTCCTTCGCTGGCTGGACTCTAGCCAGAGTATAGCTTACAACCAACTCAAACTCTCTCAAATGTATATAAAAACTCAGATAAGATAAAAATTTGGGTTTACAAGTCCTTAATGGCTACACGCAGTTCTTGGAGACCTAAATCGTACATTACTTTTACGACCGCCTCAGAGTCCACCTGAAGCGCTGCCTGAATAAGTGTCTCTATACCCGTCGGCGAGGCGAGCATGTCCTGTCTCCAGAGATAGATGATCTTCTTTGCCATATCGGCTGATACTGCGTCCCGGATCTCAGAGTCCAGAATTATGGACACAAGCTTATCCGAAAGAGTCTTGTAAAGAGACGCTGGCACATTCTTTACGACTTCCATCTGTACCACAATAGTATTACAATACAAATAAAATATATGACATTTCATTAAGAAAAATATAGAATATATCAAATAAATTATAGATTCCCCAGAATAAATTTATTTTTTCTATGCTTTCTTTAAAAACATTTTATTACATATATCATTATATGTTAATTTGAATAATAATTTAAGGAATATTTAACATAAATATGTATATTTGGTAGAAGTCCTAAAATATCTTCATTTCATCTAAAGAAAAACATAGTTAGA
The DNA here is from genome assembly GCA_964347405.1 of uncultured Candidatus Bathyarchaeia archaeon. Taxonomy (GTDB): domain Archaea; phylum Thermoproteota; class Bathyarchaeia; order TCS64; family TCS64; genus RBG-16-57-9. Next base: position 9,618 of record CAYFYM010000243.1, read on the forward strand.
TTTAAGAAAACTACAAAATTATTAAAGTAATCTAAAAATATATCAACTAGTAAAACCTTTAGAATAATGCTATGTCTCTGGACATCCTCGATATGTTAATCTTAAAATGCCTTACAGATGACGGACGGTGCACATACAAGAAGATTTCGGAGGAGGCGGGGGTAAGCGAGGCTACTGTCAAGAATAGGATCGACAAGCTCAAAGAAGAAGGCATAATAACAAAGTTCACGGTTATAATGGATTATCACAAGCTTGGCAGAGCCATCAAGGCGTTCATCGGTCTAAAGGTTCAGCCTGCAAAACTCTCATCATTAGTCAAAGACATAGAGAAAAACCCCGACGTCCATGTCCTCTACCGCACCAGCGGCGATGTCGACCTTCTCATTGAGGTCATATTCAAGCAGATGGAAGATCTCAACGCCTTTTTAGAGAGAGAGTTAGCCCTTGAGGGGATTATCGGGACGGTGGTGACCATCGTGATCGGGCCTTATAAAAGGTGCCCATGGACGGGGCTCTAGAGCCAGGCGTCCTCCTTGGGTTTAGCCACCCTGAACACGATCAGGTCTTTTATGTTGGTGTGATGCTCCTTTAGAGTCACCTTGAACATGGTCTCGAGGTAGCCTTTTAGATACTGGGGTGGCACCGCTGTGTTCGTGATCTTTATCTCGTCCTTAATCTTCTCGAAGATCCCCCAACCCAGGTTCTGGAGCTCGTTGAGCACAAGCGGCCAGTTCGCCTTCTTCGTCAGGTTAATGTCCCTAAACTCTGGCTTCAACACCTTCCGCTTGAGGGCCGTCATACTTCCAACCCTGTAGATCTCATACTCAGTGAGGCTCTCGAACAAGTCGAGGAGCATGCCTCTGTCCATTATTATGACTCGGTTCTCGCCGATGCGGTAGTTGTCAGGGAGCCAGTCGTGCATGCTTAGCTTGTTGAAGAGGAGCAGCGCCTTGCGGATGGCCTGACTCTTGTTTTTGATGTAACGTGTCCGCTCAAGGAACTCAAGGTAGTTGTACAGGTCATCTTCTACCTCGACTGTTACCTCTTTCACCGGCTCTCCTCCTCTTCACCCATATCCTCTTTTAACTCACTCGGGACATGAGTCTTTCTCTCTCTCGCCATGCTGTTCAGTCTATTTATGAAGAAGTAGACGGTGAGCCCGTACTGGACCATGAGGAAGAATATGACGGCTATTGCGATGTACATGTTGCTGGGCTTCCTGACCCAGATGAGGCCCATAGCTACCACCATGCCTATGTAGGGGAGGGCCAGCAGCGCATAGATGACCCTGCGGTTTGCGTCCAGTGCTTCTGCGATGCTTGGCTTCTCCTCAGCCAAAACTATCTCACCTAGAAAGAAGAAGTAAGAAAAAAGGTTTATGATCTTCTATTTCAACACGCCGCCCATGCGGAGGACTAGTCTACTATCTGGTGTATATCCTTCTCCGGCGTCTCTGGCAGCGACTTCAGAGTGGACTCGAGGCCCCTAAGCCTGTTACGTAGGGTCACCTCCGTGGTGCCTGCCGCCTCCGCGATATCTTTCTGGATCCTCTTGTCGTCGTTGTCTATGCACGCCATGTATAGCGCCGCCGCAGCGACCCCCCTTGGGTCCTTTCCGGTGAGCTCGTGTTTCTCCTGGGCTCTCCTGAGGATGTCTATGGCGTACTGCTCCGTCTCCCTCCTCAGTTTGAGCTTTGACGCGATGCTGGGCACAAACTTCATGGGGTCGTCCACCGGCATCTTCATCCTCATCTCCTTAATGATGAGCCTGTAGGTGCGCGCCACCACGCTGTGTTCTCGTGTAGAGACCCCGGTGATCTCCTTCAGGGGCCTGGGTATCTTTGACTGTCTGCAAGCCGCGTATAGGGAAGCTGCGACGAAGGCGTCGATGCTCCTGCCCCTTATGAGGTCCATCTTGAGGGCTCTGCGGTAGATGAGGGCCGCCTGCTCCTTGACGCTTTGGGGCAGGTGTAGGGCAGCAGCCATACGGTCAAGCTCGGCCATGGCTATGCTAAGGTTTCGTCTCCACGTCTCGTCGAACTTGCTTCGGTTATCGTATTTACGGAGCCTGTCCATCTTTATACGGGTCTCGTCTTTGAGCCGGTTTCCTTGGGCATCCCGGTACCCGTTGAATACGGTGGATAAACCCTTGTCGTAGAGGGTGTAGCTCATGCCGAATCCGGTGCGTATCCTGCTCTGCTTCTCGTCTGCGGTGAACGCCCTCCACTCCGGCCCCCTGTCTATGAACTCCTCCTCCACCACTAGGCCGCAGCTGGCGCAGACCATCTCACCGAGTTCCGGGTCGGTTATGAGGTGGGTGCTTCCGCACCTAGGGCACTCGTTTTGGCCTTTTCCCTCTCTCACTCTGTTTTGCCCCTCGTGATTATGCTGGAGAAACCAATATGGATATTTTACCCATA
>CAYFYM010000244.1:0-3234 GCA_964347405.1 uncultured Candidatus Bathyarchaeia archaeon
GGAGCTCGTCTACGGGATGACCCACAACACAGCCAAGAAGGAGGAGCATGAGATAGACGGAAAACGGATTCAGGCGGTGGTGCACAGGAAAGGAGCCGCCAGGGCCTTCGGCCCCGGCAGGAGAGACCTCCCCCCGGACTACCGCGCCATAGGGCAGCCGGTGCTCCTAGTCGGCACCATGGGCACGGCGAGCTACCTGCTGAAGGGAACTGAGAGGGGGGAGGAGAGGAGCTTCGCCAGCACGGCCCACGGCGCCGGCAGGGTCATGTCCCGCTCCGGAGCGAGGCGGCGGTTCAGGGCCAACGACATAATAAACGATCTCCGGCGCAAAGGCATCGTGGTGAAAGCGGCCAGCGGGCGGATAGTGGAGGAGGAGAGCCCCGACAGCTACAAGGACGTGCACAGGGTGGCCGACGTGAGCCACGCCGTGGGCCTCGCGGAGAAGGTCATGGTGAGCGTCCCCATCGCCGTAGCCAAGGGCTAGGCTACCAATAAAAGAGTTATATACGGCTTCCCTACCCATTTTCTGAACACCTTGGTAGAGCTGAAGCCCCACCTCTGGTTCACGCTGTACACGCTGCTCAGGCTGGGCGCGGCGAGGAACGCCGTCAAGCTGTCCACCACGGACCTCTCCAAGATACTGGGCGGTAGCCAGCAGTCCGCGTCCAGGCACCTCCAGCTGCTGGAGCAGATGGGGTTCATCCATAGACGGATAGGCCCCGGCGGCACCAGGATCAGCGTAACGCTGGAGGGGGTGGCGGAGCTGGAGGAGGTGCTCAAGGAGCTAAAGTGGCACCTGGAGGGCGAGGAGGCGAGGACCATCGAGTTCACGGGCACCGTGGTCTCGGGGCTCTTCGAGGGCGCCTACTACATCAGCAAGGAGGGGTACAGACGCCAGATACTGGAGAAGCTCGGTTTCGAGCCGTTCCCCGGCACATTGAACGTCAGGATCGGGCAGGACGACTTCGAGAAGCGGCGTAGGCTGGAGAGTGGCCCCAGCGTCCACCTGAAGGGCTTCAAGGACGGGGAGCGGACGTTCGGGGCAGCCAGCTGCTACCCCGTCACCGTGAACGGCGAGGTGGAGGGCGCCCTGATAGTGGCTGAGAGGAGCATCCACGACTACAACATAATGGAGATAATATCCGCCGTCTACCTGAGGCGGAAGCTGGGGCTAGCCGACGGCGACAGGGTCACTCTCTCGTTCGTGCCCCTTCGACGATCCGCCGCTTGATCTTGCTGCTGCTGTCCAGGTCGTTCTCGCCGAACCGGCCTACGGTGACTATCTCGATGTCCAGCTCCCGGGCCTTCTTTATCTTCTCCACCTGCCGCCTGATGGCGTCCTGGTCGTGGCCCACCGCGACGACGTCCGGCTTCACCTGCTGCAGCACCCTGTCTAGGTCCAGGTCCTCGAACCCGAGGAGAGCCTCGTCCACGACCTTGAGGGCCTCTATGACGGCGCGTCGCTGGTCCTCCGGGATCACGGGGTCGCTTCCCTTGAGGCGGCGGACAGTCTCGTCCCGCGCCACGATGACGATGAGCTCGGCGCCTGGGCCGCCCATCTTCTTAGCCTCCTCCAGGTACCTTATGTGCCCGTAGTGGAGCAGGTCGAAGACCCCGGCGGCAAGTACCTTCGTCATATTCACCACTCGAACTCGACCAAGCCTAAAAGCTTTAGGGCGTCCAAGATGCCCTCGGCGTAGGCGACGCCGGTAAGCGCCACCGGCTTGTCCTCGCCGCGGTAGTACTCGGCGTCGTCTAGGTACCTCTTCGTGTGGTCGAGCAGCTCGGCGACGCCGGCCCTGTCTATGGTCTTCGGCAGCTGGCCGGTTTTCAGCTCCTCCAGCACCCTTCGGCACCCAACGCTATACTTCTCGATGAGGGCGTCTGTCTCCCCCTGTACCTTTCTGTCTTTGAGCAGCTCCGGTGGGCAGCCGGCCAACGCCTTCAAAGCCTCCTCCTCCATGAAGTGGAGCCGCCCGGGAGCGACTATGACGTGGGGTGGATCGCCGAAGCCCTGGGTCTTGAGATTCATGGCTGTGTCGGCTTTGATGACTCTGCTCTCTGAGCCGAGGCGGGCTACGCCGACGAGGAGGGTGTCCATGCTGAACTCGTCTGTCTCTTCGAGCCGGGTTATAGCTTGGCCTATGGTGAGGTACCGGCCGTTGGGTTCGTCGAGGTCCAACAGCATCAGCGTGTGGAGGCCGTGCTCACGGTTTTCCCGGATGGCGCGGGTGACCGAGTCCACGGGGCCTTTCTCGGGGAGGGGGACGGTGACCGTGCGTCCGAACTTGTATAGGCTGAGCCCGGTCTCGGCTACGGCTGTGAACACGCTGGCTCCGTGGATGACTTTGACGGGTATGCCTCGCTTGGCGGCGTCCACGACGAGGCTGATGTGGGTGGTGGCGGTGAGGGCGTCGCCGCCAACGAGCACGGCCACGTCTCGGTTCATGGCCTCGTCCAGTAGCCTGCCGGCGTCATCCTCCAGCTGCCCTCGGGTGAGTGATTGGACAGGCCTCCCTATGGTTTCGCCGAGCCGCTGGGGGTTCGTACACAGCTTCATGGTGTAGGTCTCGGCGTACACGACGTCGGCGCTCCCGGCGGCCTCCACGGCTCTGAGGCTGAGGTCCCTGTGGCTGCTGAGGCCTATGCTGACGAGGGTGAGGGTCACGGGCCGCGGCTCCTTAACGGTATCCTGTGCACGTGGCCGCAGGTGTGGCAGGTGGTGGCTACGTGGGGCTCGCGGCGCTGCCTTATCCGGGTGTGGCTGTTGACCCCCTGTATGAGGACGGTGCCGCAGTTTCTGCAGATGCCTCGTCTCACGTCCTTGGGGAGCCTGGTGCGTGTCCTCTCTGATATTCGTTTTATGAGCGTGGTGTAGCGTCTGCTGAGCTCGGGGTCCGTGGGGTAGACGTGTTTGGCTTGGTTGTAGAGGATGCGTATTCTCTGTTTGGCGATGCGTTGTTGGGTGCGGCGGCTCATCTCTGGGGTGTGTGGTTTCGCATAGGGTTTATAAGCGTATAGCTGGTTTGTTTCGGAGGGAGCGGGGTGGGGCAGCCAGGTAAGCCCGTGGGGCTCATAACCCCAAGGTCGGTAGTTCAAATCTACCCCCCGCTACCATCGAACTAACGCCCACTTCTGAGAACCTTGTCAAGACACTTTGGAGTCTACGGAGTCTAAGCAAGAACACCCAGAAGACTTACGCAAAGATGCTGAGGCACCTGAACGAACACACCG
>CAYFYM010000245.1:0-29265 GCA_964347405.1 uncultured Candidatus Bathyarchaeia archaeon
GTGAATTAGCTAAAGATCGACGGCATCGCGCTGATAGCAGCGATCCGTCGGCTAGTCATCATGTGGCCTGAGGCACGCGGGTAAGTTCCCGTGTGAACGGTGGTTGGCCACGCATACGCAGCAGACGCCCCTCCTCACACAATCCGTGTTGGTACAGGCGCATTCTTCTAGGTTCGGGGACTTGTTGACGCAATCAAGACTCATGGCACCGATACGGGTGCATGGTTAAATAAAAAGGGTTGGGGGAGGCTACTCCTTGACCACGATGGTTCCGCTGAGGTAGTTGAACAGCCTCTGCTGCTTGTCCGGGTACAGTAGCCATCCCACTATGACATCCAGGGGCATCAGGAAGGCCTTCCCGACGGCCTGGTACATGCTCCTGCTCATGTCGATGGCCTCGCCGTGTAGATCGGTCACCCTGATCTTCATGGCCCTCTTGCCCAGGCTCTGCCCCTCCGTGCCTTCAAGGTACGTCCAGTACAGGAACAGGAAGACGCTGTTCAAGCCCACGTTTAGGAAGGGGAACGGGTCGTGCCACCTGGTGGGCCACGCGACCATTCCCGCAACTATCCCCACCAGCAGGGAGTCGATGATAAAGGCAACGAACCGTTCACCCCACGAGGCGAGCACAAGCTCGGCAACGTGCTGCCTGGCTCCGCAGCCGGAGCAGTACTCAGCGTCCTCGCTGATCTCCTTGCCGCACTTCTTACAGTACACCATTCATATTGCCTCCTAGTCTCTCCTGACGATGGCTACGTAGATGATTAGGGCGCCTAGCCCGAAGCACACGAGGCCGCCGAAGAGCAGCCCCTTGCCTAGTAGGTCGAGGAACGGCGCCTTTACTCCGAGGCCGGCGTCCACGTCCACGCCCATGGAGCCGTCGAGGTTCATGATGACTATCCAGTAGTCGCCTTCCTCGGGCTCCCACTCCAGCGTCAACTCGTCGCCGTACGTGTAGGCCGTCCATATTCCTAGGTCGGCCGGCGAGAATTCAAGCTGGTCTCCGCTGTGCCTGCTGTAGGTTATCTTGGGGTTTCTGTCGTTGGGGTGGTCCATGTCTATGTCGATGATGGCGTCGTACATCATCCCCGCGAAGACGGGGGCGGCGTCAGACTCCTCGACGATGCCTATGAACACATCTTTGCCGTTGTTGCTGTCCAGCGTGAACTTCAAGTCGATCAAGTCCCCCGGCTCGGGGTGCCAGTACCTCACCGCTGGCCCATCGATCTCGTCGATGACCATCTCGTCGACGTGCATGGGCCTGAAGACGATGGCCTGTGTGCTTGTCCCCAGGTCTACCCCGCTGACGCCGATGTAGCCGTAGCCGTCGCTGAGGCTCCTAGTGATCCCCATCAGGGCCGTCCCGCTTAGAAGCAGGGGGACGCCCACTAGTATCAGGAAGCCGCTGAAGAAAACCACCAGCACCTTGCCGGCGTCCCAGCCGCGGCCCCGCGGCTTAGTGTACACAATATCCGAAGCCCTTAGGTCGGCTCCGCAGTGGGGACAGAACTCGACTCCGTCCTCCACCTCTTCTCCGCATTTCTTACAGTAATGCATCTTGTTTCACGGGTCTCGGAGTCGGCTTCCGGCTTTTAAGGGAATTTCAGGATTTCTTCAGAATTGGACCACAAACTGTGGCAAATCTGTTCATAAACCCAAATCCATCCGTGAAAGCTTTCAACGTAAACCTTGATCGAATCATTAAAGGCATCCGACCTCAGAAAAACAAGGCATCAACGAACCAGGAACATATCCAGCCATGGATTTTTCCTAGCTTAACCGGGTGACTGTGATAAAAGAAATGGGGTGGACTAGATGTCCATGTCCTCGTCCATGCCGCCGGGTGGCCCGCCCGCGCCTGGCTCTGGGCCGCCGCTCTTCGCGGCGACCACGTCGTCGATCCTCAGGATCATGGACGCGACCTCGATGCCGCTCTTGATGGCCTGCTCTTTCACCACCGTGGGCTCCAGGACTCCCTCATCCATCATGTCCACGACTCCCTCGTCGTAGACGTTGACGCCCATGTAGACGCCCTTCTTCTTGGCGTGGGCGGCCTTCATCGCCACCATGGTGTCCAGTATGTCCAGGCCCGCGTTCTCCGCCAGCGTCCGGGGTATGATCTCCAGCGCGTCCGCGAACGCCTCGATGGCGAGCTGCTCGCGGCCGCCCACCTGGGCGGCGTACTCGCGCACGGCTTTGCTCATCTCCATCTCGACGCTGCCGCCGCCGGCCACCATCTTGGGGGTCTCGGTGACGTCGCTGACGACGTACAGGGCGTCGTTGAGCGCCCTCTCCGCCTCGTCGATCATCCGCTCCAAGCCCGCCCTGACGAAGATGGCAACCGCCTTAGGGTCCTTGCACTCCTCGACGAAGATCATCCTGTCGTTACCGACCTTCTTCTCCTCGACGACTCCACACGACCCCAGGTCGCTCTCATGTAGGTCGGCCAGGTTGTTCACCACCTTGCCACCTGTTGCCTTGGCCAGCTTCTCCATGTCGCTCTTCTTGACGCGGCGCGCCGAAAGCACCCCCGCCTTGGCTAGGAAGTGCTGGGCCATGTCGTCGATGCCCTTCTGGCAGAACAGCACGTTGGCCCCCGAGGCCACGACCTCTTCCACCTTCTTCTTCAGCATCTCGCTCTCCTGGTCCAGGAACGCCTTGATGCTGTCGGGGCTCCTGATACGGATCTCGGCGTCGAACTCCGTCTTCTTTACCTCGAGAGGCGTGTCCAGAAGCGCTATCTTTGCGTCTGTGACCTTCTTGGGCATCCCCGCGTGCACGACTTCCTTGTCGATGATGATGCCCTTGACCAGCTGTGTCTCCTCGAGGCTCTGGCCCTCCTTCTTGACGATCTGGACGTTGTCGACGTCCGCGATGACGGTTCCGTCCCGTTTCTCGACCACCTGCCTCACGGCGTCGATGACGATGCCGCTGAAGTGGTCGCGGACGGATGACACCGCCTTGCTCCTCATGCTGGTGTTGCTCAGCTTCATGAGGATCTCGCGGTCCTCCAAGTCCACGTCGCTTGAGACCTTGTCCAGCGTCTCAAGGGCCTTCTCGGCGGCTTTCTGGTAGCCGCTTATGATGATGCTGGGGTGGATGTTCTCCTCCAGCAGATCTCCGGCCTTCTTCAGCAGCTCTCCGGCCAGCAGCACCGCCGTCGTGGTGCCGTCGCCCACCTCCTTGTCCTGGGTCTTGGCGACTTCGATCATCATCTTGGCGGCTGGGTGCTGCACGTCTATCTCGTCTAGCACCGTGGCGCCGTCGCTGGTGATGGTGATGTCCCCGAGGCTGTCGATGAGCATCTTGTCCATGCCCCTCGGGCCTAGGGTGGTCTTCAGCACCTCCGAGATGATCTGCGCAGCCAGCATGTTGCTCTTACGTGCGTCTCGTCCCCTGGTCCTCTCTGTGTCCTCTTTCAGGATTACTACGGGTTGTCCTCCATAATACGCCATTTTTCAGTTCCTCCTACATCGGGGGCATGCCGCCGGGCATACCGCCCGGCATGCCTCCCATGCCTCCTCCCGGCATTCCTCCCGGTGGTCCAGCCGGCGCCTTCATCTTGGCGACGGCGATCATGTCGTCTATCTTCAGCAGCATGGCCGCGGCTTCTGTGGCCGACTTGATGGCCTGAGCCTTAACTACCATGGGCTCGTAGATGTCCAATTTTTTTAGGTCGGCGACCTTGTTGTCGTTTCCGTTGACGCCGATCCACTTGTTGCCTTTGGCGTGCTCGCTCTGCATCTCGCTTATTGCGTCGATGGGGTCCATCCCGCTGTTCTCCGCCAGCGTGATGGGTATGACCTCCAGCGCGTCTGCGAACGCCACCACTGCCAGCCTCTCGCGGCCAACCAGCTTCTCGGCGTAGTCCCTGAGCAGCCTGGCTACCTCGATCTCGGGGGCGCCGCCGCCCGCCAAGATCTTGGGCTCCTCGACCACGTCCTTGACGACGCAGAGTGCGTCGTGGAGGCTTCTGCTGGCCTCGTCAACGACGCGCTCGCTGCCTCCCCTGATGAGGATGCTCACCGCCTTGGGGTTCTTGCAGCCCTCGACGAAGATCATCTTGTCGTCGCTGATCTTCCGCTCCTCGACCTGCTCGGCGTATCCGGCGTCCTCGCCGTTGAGTTCGTCGACGCTGTTCACGATCTTGGCGCCCGTCGCCTTGGCGAGGGCCTCCATGTCGCTCTTCTTGAGCCTCCTAGCTGCGAGTATGCCCTCGCGGCTGAGGAAGTGCTGCACCATGTCGTCGATGCCCTTCTGGCATAGAAGCACGTTGATCCCCGTGTCCTTGACTCCCTTGACCATGTCGCGGAGCATCTGCTCCTCCTGGTCGAGGTAGGCCTGCATCTCCTCGGGGGTCTCGATGCTTATCTTGCTGTCGAACTCCGTCTTTTCGATCTCCATAGCCGCGTTGAGGAGCCCGATCTTCGCCTTCTTTACGAGCCTGGGCATCCCGTCGTGGACGACCTCCTTGTCGATTATGAGGCCGCTGATGAGCTCGGTGTCCGTCAGCGAAGCCCCCGGCTTCTTCTCGACCTTCACGTTGTCGAGGTCCACCGTGTAGCCTCCGTTGCTCTCCTCCGCGACTTGGAGGACGGCGTCGACGGCGATGTCGCTCAGGTAGTCCCTGTAGCCGCTGATGAGCTTGCTGGCCATCGTGGTCATGCTGACCTTCTTGAGAATCTTCCTGTCCTTGGGCTTGACCTTCTCGGATATCTCCTCGAGGATCCTTAGTGCCTCTGCCTCCGCCTGCCTGTATCCGTCTATGATGACTATGGGGTGGACCTTCTTGTCCATGCCCTTGGGGCCGAGGCTGGTCTTCACCGCCTCCGAGACGATCCGGGCGGCCATGATGTTGCTGCCTCGGGCGTCCCTGCCTGTGGATCGCTCGGTGCCTTCCTTCAGGATGAGGACCGGCTGTCCTTGTATACTCATATTTTCTTCTCCTTAGTGTTTTCCATGGGTACACCGCTGTGCGAATCCGTTGATGAACCTCCGTTGTACGCTGTTTTTTTCACCGCTCATGGGTATACCCCTTGTGGTTGTAAACCGAGAGTTGTATACCTAGGCTTATAAAAAACTTTTTGGTGGCACCCCGGGCGCTAGACGAGGTCCCTGAGATAGATGAGATTGTTTTCCTTTCTCACGAGGCCCTCTCTCTGCAGCTCGGTGACGACGTCCCTGATGACGTCTTCCCGCAGATCGAATGTCCTTGAAAGCACCTCAACGCTAGTGGGGCCTTGATCCACTATGTGGTGAACTAGCTGCTTCTTACGGCGGTCCATCTCCTCGAGGGCGTTATGCGTCGCCTCGAGGGCGAGGTTCCTTATGTAGAGGAGCCTCGCGCGGCGCTTCTCGATGTTGTCCAGCTCGTCGTCGATGGCCTGGATTATCTGTCGCAAGGGATGTACATCGTCCGGGTCGAGGCTGTCCTCCTCGATGTCCTTCACCTTAGTCTCCAGGTGCTCCATGTGGTTGTCGTGTTGTATCCACTGCCCGGGGTTGTTGAAGCTGATGAGCCTCTCGTTGTAGAGGGCGGGGCTGAAGTCGATCTGGAGGCTGTAGAACTTGTTCAGGTGGAACACGTTCTTGTCTGCGCCCCTGTTGCTCTTCTGCCGGACAACATCTACCAGCTCGGCGTTCCTGATGACCTTGAGGTGCTTGGCGGCAAGCTGTTGTGCTATGTTGAGCTCGTTGCTGAGCCGTAGCGTGTAGTCAGGGCCTTCGCTCAGCTTCCTTATTATGCTCCTGCGCACAGGGTTCCCTAGGACCCCTACGACGGTCTCGAAGTCTCTCCTAGCCACTCGTCTATTGCCGGACACAGGTTGTAAACCAAAGGTTGTAAACCGTTATGGTTTAAAAATATTTTGAGGCCGGCTCAGAGCATCTCTATGACGGCGTCGGCCATGTCCTCTGTCGTGTTGGAGCCGCCTAGGTCCGGCGTCCTGACTTCGCCTTCCTCGAGGACCTTGAGGACGGCCGCCTCTAAGCGGTTCGCAGCCTCCTTCTCGCCTAGCCACTCCAGCATCATGGCGGCGCTCAGTATGGTGGCTACGGGGTTGGCTACGCCTTTGCCCGCGATGTCTGGCGCCGTCCCGTGGACGGGCTCGAATACGCATAGCTCGTCGCCGACGTTGCCGCTGGGCGTCATGCCCAGGCCGCCCACAAGGCCCGCCGCCAGGTCGCTGAGGATGTCGCCGAACATGTTGGTGGTGACGATTACCTGGAACTGCTCGGGGGCCATGACTAGCTTCATGGCGCAGGCGTCGACGATGACCTCCTCGTAGGCGACGCCGGGGTAGTCCTTGGCAACGTCCCGGGCGGCCTCGAGGAAAACGTCGTCTGTGTAGTCGAGGACGTTGGCCTTGTGGACGGCGGAAACCTTGGATTTCCCGTTCTTTTTGGCGTACTCGAAGGCGTACCGTACTATGCGTTCGCTGGCCTCCCTTGTGACGACCCTGACGTTGAACCCGTAGCCGCTGCCCCGGTCGCCTATCATCTTGTATATGCCCTCCGTGTTCTCCCGGACGATCATGATGTCGACGCCGGAGTTGATGGCTGGGACGCCTGGGTACGACTTTGTGGGCCGCAGGTTGGCGTATAGATTGAGCTCTTGCCTTAGCGGTATGATGACTTCCTTAGCAGTGTCGCCGACGGCGGCGAAGAGGCAGGCGTCCGCCGCTTTGACCCCTTGAATGGTCTCCTGTGGGAGCGCGATCCCGGTCTTTTCCTTGTGTTCGTCGCCTGCGTATAGAAGGCTGAAATCGAACTCGACGTCGGTCCTATCGGCGAGCGCCTCCAGAACCTTGACTGCGGCGGCCATGACCTCCTTGCCTATGCCGTCGCCGGGTATCGTGGCTATGCTGTACTTCATCTACCATTCCTCTGTCTCGTTGAGGTAAGGAACGAGCCCGCCTGCATTTAAGACCTCCACCATGAACGGCGTCAGCGGGGTGAACCGTAGCTCCGCACCCGTGTCGAGGTTCCTTACGACCCCTCGTGTGACGTCGACTTCCACGGTGTCGCCTTTGGACACGGCGTCGTGTACGCCTGGGCACTCCAAGGCGGGGAGCCCGATGTTTATGGCGTTCCTGTAGAATATGCGGGCGAAGCTCTCGGCTAGGACGCAGCCGACGCCGGCGTGTTTGAGGGCGAGGGGGGCGTGTTCGCGGCTGCTGCCGCACCCGAAGTTGGTGGCTCCCACGACCACGTCGCCTTGTCTGACGTCTTTTCTAAACGTAGGGTCGTGCTCCTCGAAGACGTGCGTCGCCATCTCATCGGGGTCCGTGAGCTCCATGTAGCGTCCCGGTATGATGTAGTCTGTGTTGACGTCGTGGCCATACTTCCAGACCCTGCCCGTGAGCTTCATCACGACACCTCCTCCGGGTGCGTTATGTGGCCTGTGAGCGCCGAGGCGGCGGCAACGGCCGCGCTGCTCAGGTAGACCTCGGCCTCCGGGCTTCCCTGGCGGCCCATGAAGTTACGGTTGCTGGTGGCGATGCCTCGCTCCCCGGGGCCGAGGAGCCCTACGTGGCCGCCGAAGCACGCGGCGCAGCTGGGGTTGCTAACCATGGCCCCAGAGTCGACGAGGTCCGCGACCATGCCCTCCTTAAGGGCTTCCCTGTATACCCCTCTGCTGGCGGGGGCAACGAGGAGCCGCACGTCCCTGTGAACTTGTCTGCCTTTCAGTATGGCGTGGGCCTGCCTGAGGTCTTCAAGGCGGCCGTTGGTGCAGCTTCCAATGAAGGCTTGATTGATCTTGATGTCCGACAGCTCCGTGACGGGCTTCACGTTGTTGACGTTGTGGGGGCACGCGACCATGGGCGGCATGCCTGTAACGTCGAGCTCCACTGTCCGCATGTAGCGCGCGTCGGGGTCGGGATTGAGGGCGTCGCTTTCGTCGACGTCTACGCCGTGGTCTCTGAGCCATGCGAATGTCTTGTGGTCGGGGATGCAGATGCCGGTCTTGGCCCCCATCTCGATGGCCATGTTGCATAGGGTCATGCGGCCCGCTACCGTGAGGTAGGCGACCGTCCCCCCCGTGTACTCTAAGGCCGTGTAGGTTGCTCCGCTCATGCCGATCTCCTTGGCGACTCGGAGCACCACGTCCTTGGCGTAGACGTGTCTGCCAAGGCTTCCGTTGACGTCTACCTTGATGGTCTCAGGCACCTTGAGCCACGTCTTCCCCCGCGCCAGCACTGCCCCCATGTCCGTGCTACCGACTCCTGTGGCGAAGGCCCCGAAGGCTCCGTGGGTGCAGGTGTGGCTGTCCGCCCCGATGACGACTGTGCCGGGTTTGACGTGTCTCTGTTCGGGCAAGACTTGGTGGCAGACGCCGCTTTCTACGTCGTAGAAGTGTTCAAGGTTCTGCTCTTTGGCGAAGCCGCGGATTACGGCGTGGACCCTAGCGGCGTTGACGCTGCTGGGTGGAGCGACGTGGTCGAGGATGACGACCACCCTGTCAATGTCCCAGACCCTGTCCGCGCCCATGTTCCTCATGGCCTCTATGGCCAGTACGCTGGTGACGTCCGGCATCATCGCCGTGTCCACTTGGGCTTTGACGATCTCGCCTGCCTTGACGCTGTCTCGCCCCGATGCTCTGGCGAGTATCTTCTCCGATACGGTGCTCATGGCTGTTTCCTCATGCTGTGGTAGAGGTTGACTCCCTTGAGGTATGCGTCGACGCTTGCCATGACGATGTCTTCGTTGACGCCCCGGCTGGTGACGACCTTGTCTCCCTGCCTGAGACGGATCTCGACGTTGACGACGGCGTCTGTGCCGCCTGTGATCGCCTCGACGTGGTAGACCTCCAGGTTCACCGCCTGGTCGGGCTTCACCGCCTTGACCAGGGCGTTGAGGGTGGCGTCGACGGGGCCGTTGCCTGTGGCCGCCTCAATCATGTGTTCGCCGTTGCGCCTCATCTTCACCGACGCCGTGGGCGTTATCCTGTTTCCCGTGGTCACTATGAACTCGTCGAGCTCGTAGCTGCGCTGTCTCTCTAGGTCCATGACCTTCGCTGCCACGGCGTATACGTCGGTGTCGCTGAGGGTGTTGCCCTGGTCGCCCAGCTCCTTGACTTGCTGGAAGATGAGGTCGAACTGGTCTTTGCTGGGCTTTAGCCCCATCTCCTCGAGGCTCATGCTGAGGCCCGTGCTGCCGGCGTGTTTTCCCGAGACTATGCGTCTGGCGGCTCCGACGAGTTTGGGGTCTATGCGCTCGTAGGTGCTTGGGTCGCGTAGGATGGCGTGGGTGTGGATGCCGCTCTCGTGGGCGAACGCGTTGTCGCCGACGATGGCCTTGTTGGGCTGGACGTTGACGCCGGTTAACCTGGCTACGAGCATGCTGGTCTCTGTGATCCTTTCGAGGCGGAGCCCCGTCTCGACGCTGTACAGCAGCTTGAGGGCGACAGCGATCTCTTCGAGGGACGCGTTTCCCGCTCTTTCACCGAGGCCGTTTACCGTGGCATGGATATGGGTGGCTCCGCCCGCTACGGCGGCGATGCTTGTGGCGGTGGCTAGGCCGAAGTCGTTGTGGGTGTGGACGCCTAGGAGGGTGTCGGGGAACTCGCGGCGGATCTCGCCGTACCATTCGACGCATTTCTCGGGGGTGAGGGTGCCCACGGTGTCGCATGGCGTGACCCGGTCGACGCCGGCGTCTATGGCTCGCCTGATGACCTTCCTGAGGTAGGGTAGCTCGGTGCGGCTCGCGTCCTCCAGGGCGACCTCGGCGGTGACGCCCCGGTCCTTGGCGTGCTCCACGACCCGGGTGGTTACGTCAAGCATCTCTTCAGGCGTCTTGGTTAGCTTCTTCATTATGTGTAGCCTGCTCGTGGGGATGATGATGTTGACGCTGTCCGCGCCTGCGTCTATGGCGGCGTCGATGTCTCTCCCGACGCTTCTGGTGGCGCTGCAGATCTCGGCGTCGAGCCCCGCTTGGCTAATCAGTTTCACTGCCTCCCGCTCCCCGAGGGAGACGGCGGCGAAGCCTGCTTCTATCACTTTGACGCCGAGGGCGTCCAGGGCTTGAGCTAGCCGTAGTTTTCTTTTTGGTGTCAGGCTTATGCCGGGGGTTTGTTCTCCGTCGCGGAGGGTGGTGTCTAGGAACTGTACTCTCTTTGGGTACTTACTCGATAAAACGATACCCCATTTGTCTCACGTACCACGTACCGTCTGTTGACGGGATTTAAGGTTACCGCTTAGGTTCTTGTTATTTGGTTTTACGTGGCTGGGTATGAGAGGAAAACTCGGTCACGGTCTCGCGGATTGGGCGTGTTGAGGTTGTGTAAAGTTTACCCCGATCTAGGGGGGTGTCTTTGGATGACATGTGGATCAACTTTTCTTTGTTACTTGGCAATCCATCTCAAAAGGATTTATCTCCAATTTACAGGCCTCGATCGAAGTGGATAACCTTATGCGCTCCAGCCCCACAGAACACATGACAGACAATGGCTAAGATGGTGGGGCTAGTCGGGAAAGCCAACGTGGGCAAGAGCACGTTCTTCGGCGCCGCCACCCTGAAACCCGTGGACATCGCCAGTTTCCCGTTCACGACCGTCAAGGCGGACAGGGGCGTCGGCTACATCCGGGCCCCCTGCGTCTGCCGCGAGTTCGGCGTCCAGGACAACCCCGTGAACAGCGCGTGCGTGGACGGTGTGCGCCTCATCCCCGTTGACCTCATCGACACCCCCGGCCTCATCCCCGGCGCCCACCAGGGCAGGGGCCTAGGCAACCAGTTCCTCGACGAGGTGCGCCGCGCGGACGCCCTAATAGTGGTGGCGGACGCCAGCGGCGCCACGGACCTCAACGGCCAGCCCGTCGAGCCCATGACCAACGACCCCATTGACGACGTCAGGATGTTCGAGGACGAGTTCGACCTCTGGCTCCGCGCCCTCATAAGGAAGGACTGGGATAAGGTGAGCCGAACCGCCCAGAGCAAGAAGGAGCACATAAGCAGGCACCTTGAGGAGAGGCTCACCGGCCTCGGGATCAGCCGCGGCCAGATAGCCCACGCCGTCCAGGAGGCGGGGCTCGACGGCTTCAACAGCGTGGCTTGGACGAGCGACGAGTTCACCCGCTTCACCACCCAGCTCCGAATGGTTAGCAAGCCCCTCATAGTAGCCGCCAACAAGGCCGACAGGGACGGAGCCGAGGATAACATCGAGCGCATGACTGAAGCCGGTTACAGGGTGGTGCCCACGTGCGCCGAGGCGGAGCTGGCGCTTAGACGCGCCGCCGAAGCCGGGCTCGTCCAGTACACCCCCGGCGACCCCGAGTTCAAAGTGACGTCCCCGGAGAAGCTCACCGACGGACAGCGGAGAGCCCTCGAAAGCATAAGGGAGAAGGCGTTCAACAAGTGGGGAGGCACCGGCCTACAGGACGCAATCAACCAGGCGTTCTTCAGCCTCCTCGACATGATTACGGTGTACCCGGTGGAGGACGCCGAGAAGCTCACCGACCACAGGGGCCACGTGCTTCCGGACTGCTACCTCGTCCCCCGGGGGACCACCGCCAAGCAGTTCGCCGCGGAGATACACACCGACCTGGCCGAGGGCTTCATATACGCCATCGACGCCCGCACCAAGAAACGCCTCGGCGACACCTATATCCTAGAGAAAAACGATGTGATACAGGTAGTGTCGGCTAAGAGCCGGAGATAGGTGATAAAGAATGGTCAAGGTACTCGTATCCGACCCCATCCACGAGGACGGCGTCAAGATGCTCAGGGAAGCCGGCCATACGGTGGACCTGCGGACAGAGATAACGGCCGACGAGCTCATGAAGGCGATCGAGGGCTACGACGTTATAGTCTTGAGGAGCCGTACCAAGCTCACGGCTGAGGTCTTGGAGAAGGCGGCCAGACTCAAGGCCATAGCCCGCGCCGGCGTAGGCCTGGACAACATCGACACCGGGTACGCCGAGGAGAAGGGGATGGCGGTGTTCAACAGCCCCGAGGCGCCGTGTAACGCCGTCGCCGAGCTGGTCATCGGACTCATGCTCAGCATGGCGAGGCACATCACAGTCGCCGACTCAACGATGAAGCAGGGTCGGTGGGAGAAGAACAGGCTCACAGGCATCGAGCTGAGCGGCAGGACCCTGGGCGTAATCGGGTTCGGCCGCATCGGCTACATGGTGGGCAAGAAGGCTAGGGCCCTCGGCATGGAGGTGCTGGCTTACGACGTCCTTATGGACCAGCTCCGTCACTTCGTGGAGGAGATCGGCGCCAAGGACGTGGACCTGGACACGCTGCTCACGGGGAGCGACTTCGTCACTGTCCACGTGCCCCTTCTGCCCCAGACCAGACACATGATCAGCACCAAACAGTTCGAGAAGATGAAGGACGGCGTCTACGTGGTAAACGCCGCACGAGGAGGCATCGTCGACGAGGCCGCCCTCAAGGCCGCCCTGGACTCCGGTAAGGTCGCCGGGGCGGCGCTTGACGTCTATGAGTCGGAGCCCAGCCCCGACCCCGAGCTGGTTGGGCGAGCCAACGTGGTCTGCACCCCACACATAGGGGCCGGCAGCGTCGAGGCCCAGCGGGGCAACAGCACGATAGTGGCCGAGAAGCTCATCGAGTTTTTCGGCTGAGCGCCATGATAACCATACTCGGCGCGGGTCTCTCCGGGCTGAGCGCCGCGTACCACCTGGGAGACGGCTACAGGGTGCTGGAGACGGAGAGGGAGGTGGGCGGCCTCTGCAGGAGCGTAGGTATCGACGGCTACGTCTTCGACTACGCTCCCCACATACTCTTCACTAGGGACGACTACACTCGGAGCCTCTTCTTCAGCCTCCTCGGCGACAACCTCCAGACCCACGAGCGGAGAGCCTTCATATACATGATGGGCACCTACGTGAAGTACCCCTTCGAGGCAAACCTGAGTCCACTGCCGAGAAGCGTAATCGACGAGTGCATCCAGGGAGTCATACACCGGAGGCGGGTGAAGCCCCGTAACTTCATGGAGTGGATACACTCGACCTTCGGCGACGGCATCGCCAGGCACTACATGGTGCCTTACAACCAGAAGATATGGAAGCACCCCCTCGAGGATATGAACACCGACTGGATCGCTGGCCGCGTCCCCTCCCCCAGCGTCGAGGAGATGAGGAGGGGGGCCGAGGGGAGGCAGGACAAGGACTTCGGCCCCAACGCCGTGTTCTGGTACCCGAGGCGCGGCGGCATAGGCGCCCTGGCCAACCAGCTTTCCAAGGGCCTGAACGTCTCGCTGGGAGCCAAGGCAACAGAGCTCAAGCCCCGAGGAGACGGGGTCGAGGTGGTCTACGTGAAAGACGGCAGACAGAGAGAGGTGAAGTCGGACCACGTCCTATCGTCGCTACCCCTACCCGAGGTCGTCGAGATGATCAGAGACGCCCCAGAGGAGGTTCACACGGCGGCGGATCGGCTAGAACACAACTCCCTTGTATGCGTCATGGTCGGCGTCAAACGGCCCGGGATCACCGACAAGCACTGGCTCTACTTCCCCGAAGAGGACCTCGTGTTCAACAGGATCAGCTTCCCCATGAACTTCAGCCAGGAGACCACGCCGGGGGGCCGAAGCAGCATCCTCGTCGAGGTAACCTACAGGAACCGCGTGGACGTCGAGGAGACTAAGGAACGCGTGCTAACGGACCTGGTGAAGACGGGCATAATCAACGAGGACGAAGAGGTGGAGACATGCACGGCGGCCAGCTTCAAGTACGCCTACGTCATCTACGACCTGGACCACAGGAAAAACGTTAACATAGTACACAGGTACCTTGAAGATAACCACATAACACCCATAGGGAGATTCGGCGAGTGGGAGTACCACAACATGGACAAGGCGATACAGTCGGGGAAGAGGGCAGCCGAGGCCCTGCTCCGCTGATAAGCGTCGTAGTCCCCACGTACAACGAGGAGAACAACATCGAGAGATGCCTGCAGGCGCTGCACGGACAGACCGTCCCGCGGGAAAGCGTCGAGCTGATCGTCGTGGACGGGGACAGCGTGGACAGGACAAGGGAGATCGCCGAGAATCTCGCTGACAAGGTGATCACCCAGACAAGCCTGGGGGTCGGAGGCGCCAGAAACGACGGCTTCAACGTATCCGAGGCCTCCCTCGTCGCCACCACGGACGCCGACTGCCAGCCCTACACGGGATGGCTGAAAGCCGCGCTAAAGGGGTTCGAGGACAACGACGTGGTGGCCGTCACAGGGTTCCTGGACCCCACCGACTGGGGAGACATGACGTGGGCCGAGAAGCTAACATACCAAGCCTTCTTCAAGCTCAGCAACTTCATCCTCGTCGCCCTCAGCTTCATCGACGTGTACCACCTCTGCGGAGCCAACTCCGCCTTCAGGAAAACCGCGTTCCAGAAGACGGGCGGCTACCTACCCCTCTCCTACGCCGACGACGTCGAGATCTATAAACGCATCAAACACAAGGGCAAGATCAAGCTTCTACGCGACATGACTGTCCACTACAGCGTCCGCAGAATCAAGAAGATGGGGCTCCTCAACTACATCCGCCTGATCTTCAAGATGGAGTGGGACGTGACCGTGAGAAACAGAAAACCCATGAAGGGCAGCTACGCGAGACAGACGTATGAATAAGTATTTCCTACGTGACCTGGAGCAGGGTACGAGAAACAGCGGCTATCTTACGCCGGATACCCAGCCGACGTCTTTGTCGGACCTGATCGCCGGGTGGCTCGGGTCAACCATGACTATCTCGAACCACTTGTACTGGCCGTCCTCCCAGACCCAGTAGCTGTTAAGCACCTCGAGGTTCGGGTACTTCCGGGCAGCCCGCTCCTCGGCTATGAGCCTCTTGCTCTTAGCCGGAGTGTACTTCTTGACGCCCATGCGCTTCTGCCTGCGCCCGAGGATCGGCCTTATCTTGCGTCTGCCGCCCCTACGCACGCGTGTGCGGACCACGACGAAGCCCTTCTTGGCCTTGTAGCCTAGGCTCCTGGCCCTGTCCAGCCGCGTAGGCTTCTCCACCCTGACGATGGAGGGCTGCTTGCGCCAGAGTATGGCCCTGCTCTTCATGACCTCGCCTATGTAGCTGTCTTCGGGGCGCTTCCACGCCTCTTTAAGATGCCTGTACATCGGTTGTTCTCCTCGATGGGCTATCAAACATCACTGGTTCAGGTTAATAAAGGTATAGACGACTCACATTAAAGAAATACTTGGGTTTTTAGATGCCCAGCAGCGCGTACGCTATGAACAGGGGCGCGAAGAGGGACGCGATCTGGCTGATGACGGTCACCAGGGTGTTCAGCGAGGGCCCCGCCGTGTCCTTGAAGGGGTCCCCTACCGTGTCGCCTATCACCGCCGCCTTGTGGGCGTCCGAGCCCTTGCCTCCGAAGAAGCCCGACTCGACGTATTTCTTGGCGTTGTCCCAGAGGCCCCCCGCGTTGGCCATTAGTATCGCCAGGAAGAAGCCGCTGAATATGGCCCCGCTCAGGTAGCCAGCCAACGCCCTTATCCCAGCGACGAAGCCCAGAACGAGGGTCGCCAGTATCGAGAACACTATCAGAGGCAGAAGCTCGGTCAGCGCGCCTTTTGTCGCTATGTTTACGCATTTACCGTACTCGGGTGTGCCCGTGCCCTCCATGAGGCCCGGTATCTCCTTGAACTGGCGGCGTATCTCCTCGATCATCCTGTAAGCGTTCTTTGAGACTCCGAGGATGATCATGGCCGAGAATATGACAGGTATGCTCATGCCGATGAAGACGCCCATCATGACCAGCGGGTCCATGAGGTCGAACACCACCGTGAAGCCCACGATCCTCTTCACTATCTCTTGGTAGGACGCGAGCAGGGCGAGGGCGGTGAGGCCGGCTGCACCTATGGCAAACCCCTTGGTGATGGCCTTGGTGGTGTTGCCGGCGGCGTCGATCTCGTCGGTGATGTCCACGACGTCCTCGCCGAGATCGCTCATCTCCGCGATGCCCTTCGAGTTATCGCCGATGGGGCCGTATGCGTCTCCCGCTATGATGATGCCGGCGATGCTCAGCATGCCGACGGCCGCGATGCCGACGCCGTAGACCCCGTATATTGTGAACGCTATGGCTGAACCGACGCCTATGCCGAGGAACGCCGGGAAGCAGCTTATGAGGCCGTAGCTGAAGCCCGTCAATATGTTGATGGCGGCGCCCGTCTGGCTCGACTCGGCGGTCTTCTTGGCGGGCGACCTGTTGATGGAGGTGTAGTAGTCGCTCGTCACCCCGATGACGACACCGGCCGCGAGGCCAGCTATGTTGCAGTACCATATCTTCACGTCGTAGCCGAGTAAAACCGTCGCGCCGTAGGTCAGCACGGCGAACGCGAGAGTTGTCGCGTAGGTGCCCATGTTCAAAGCCTTACCCGGGTCGCCGTCCTTACCGACCCTTACGATCGCGACGCCCAGGATGGAAGCCAGTATTCCGAGGCCCGCGTAGACCAGCGGCACCACCTCAAGGTACTGGATGGGCAGTGTTCCGCCCAGTATCATGGCGGCCATGATGGCGGCGACGTACGAGTCGAAGAGATCCGCCCCCGACCCGGCGCAGTCGCCCACGTTGTCGCCCACGTTGTCCGCGATGACCGCGGGGTTACGGGGGTCGTCCTCCGGGATGCTGAGCTCGACCTTGCCGACGAGGTCCGCGGCGATGTCTGCCGTCTTGGTGTAGATGCCGCCGCCCGCTTTCATGAACAGCGTGAGCGTGCTGGCGCCGATGCTCATGCCAAGGACGATCTCCGGGTCCTTGGTGAGCCAGTAGATCACGCTCACACCGAAGAGGGCGAGCCCCACCACCATGAGCCCCATGACGGCGCCGCCCCGGAAGGCTATGGGGAAGGCCTCGGAGAGACCCCCCTTCTTGGCCGCGTTGGCGGTCCTGACGTTGGCCTTGACTGCTATCTCCATTCCGATGATTCCGGCTAAACCGGAGAGTATCGTGCCGAACACAAAGGTTACACCGATCTTGAGGCCGAGTGCCGCGGAGAGTATGACCGCCATGACTACGACAAAGACGCCCAGGTACGTGTACTCCGTCTTCAGGAAAGACCTGGAGCCCTCCTGGATCCATCCCGCGATCTGCTTCATCCGGTCCGTCCCGGCGTCTTTTTCGTTGACGTACTTGAACAGGAATAGCCCGATGATGATCGATATTATCGATGATGCCGGCGCGACCAGCCATGCGTCTACCATTGCACATTTTCACTCCAATACTGACTAGTTCCGCCTTTAATCGACTCTAAAAATATAAAAATGTGTATGGTAGAAGGCTAGTAATCACCGTTTTCTATGCTCCACATAATGCCGCCGTGGGATCAGCCGCTGGGGCAGTATCAGGAAAGCGGTGAGGCTGCCGACGAAGCAGTAGAGGAGCTGGAACGACGTCAGAGGCACCACGTGGAACATCTCGTTTAGGAACGGCACGTAGAGTATCAGGAACTGCAGGCCCACTCCGACTACTACCGAGACGAATAGCATCTTGTTGGCCGTGACGCCCTCCCAGCCCAGCTGGAAGATGTGCTTCGTCTCGCTCCTGCACTGATAGGCCAGGAGGAACTCGAAGAACACGATACTCGTGAAGGCGACCGTCCTCGCCGTGGTGGCCGCCAGCTCGAAGTCCCCGGTTACCTGGATTGTGGTTATGTAGGTATAGAAGAATGGTATGAAGTCGCTGATGAAGTCCACCAAGGCTGCGAAGAGGATGAACCTCCAGAACCGCCTGAGCATGTCCTCCTTGGGGTCACGGGGAGGGTACTTCATGATGTCCGGGTCCGCTGGGTCGATGCTCAGGGCCACCGCGGGCAGCCCGTCGGTCACCAAGTTCACCCAGAGCACGTGTATGGGCAGGAAAGGCACGGGGAGCCCCAGGACCGCCGTGACGGTGATCTCGATAAACTCGTCGAAGTTGGCGGCCAGCATGAGCCTAATGTACTTGCTCACGTTGTCGTATATCTCGCGGCCGCCCCTGATGGCGCGGACGATGGTGGCGAAGTTGTCGTCCTCCAGCACCATGTCGCTGGCCTCCTTGGTGACGTCCGTGCCCTTGATGCCCATAGCTACGCCGATGTCAGCCGCCTTCAGCGCGGGTGCGTCGTTGACGCCGTCCCCCGTCATGGCGACTATGTGGCCGAGCCGCTTCAGGCTCTGGGCGATCCTCATCTTGTGCTCGGGGCTTACGCGGGCGCAGACCCTGACGTCCTCGATCTGGTCGTCGAGCATCTCGTCGCTCATGGACTCGATCTCTATACCCTCCATCACGTAGCCTACTTTCTGCTCGCCCAGTATCCCGATCTCCTTTGCGATGGCGACCGCGGTTATCCTGTGGTCGCCGGTGACCATTATGGAGCGGATGCCGGCTTCCTGGGCCGTCTTGATGGCTAGCGGCACCTCCTCCCGGGCCGGGTCGATCATGCCCTGCATCCCCACGAACACCAGATCGTTCTCCACCTCCTCTACGTCGAGGTCGGTGAGGTCGTAGTCGTCCGGCAGCCACTTGTACGCCACGGCGAGCACGCGGAGAGCCTCCGCGGCCATCGCGTCCATCTCTTCATGGTTCTTCTTGAGGTCCTCCTCGGTGACGGCTTTCACCGAGTCGCCCTCCAGGAGACCGTCGCTGCGCTGCATGATTATCTCGGGGGCGCCCTTCACGTAGGCGACAAGCCCCCCCTCGGGGGTCCTGTGGATGGTTGTCATGCGTTTACGGGCGGAGTCGAAGGGCAACTCGGCCACGCGTGGGTAGCTCTTCTTGAGGGCCGCGACGTCTATCCCCGCCTTCATGGCGGCTACGAGGAGCGCGCCTTCGGTGGGGTCGCCGAAGCTGACCCAGGCGCCGTTGTTCTGCTGCACGTGGGCGTCGTTGTTGAGGGCGCCGATCCTCAGCAGCAGCTCAAGGTTGCCGTCTGATGTGGGGTCTATGCTTGAGCCTTTCTCCGTGAACTCGCCTTCCGGCGCGTACCCTGCGCCGCTTATGCTCGTCTGGCGGTTGTTGGTGCTGACCTTTGTGACGGTCATCTCGTTCTTGGTGAGGGTGCCAGTCTTGTCGCTGCAGATCACCGTTGTGCTGCCGAGTGTCTCGACGCTGGCCAGCTTCCTCACGATGGCCTTCTGCCTGGCCATCCTCGCTGTGCCCAGGGCTAGCGTGATGGTGAGCACCGCGGGCAGCCCCTCCGGTATCGCCGATACGGCCAGGCTGATGCTGGTCATGAACACCTGTTCAAGGGTCCTGTCGTGTACGAACCAGAGCACGAAGAAAACGAATACCGTGAGTATTACGCTGATGGTCGCCAGCTGTCTTCCTATCTTCTCCATCTTCTGGCGGAGGGGCGGGGCCTCGACGTCGATGGCCTGGACCATGCCCGCGATCATGCCGAACTGGCTGTTCATACCTGTCTCGGTGATGACGGCGACGGCCCGGCCGTTGGTGACAACGGTGCCCATGAAGACCATGCACATCTGGTCACCGACTCCGGCATCGGCTGCGACGGGCTCCAGCCTCTTGGACACAGGCCTCGACTCGCCCGTCAGGGCGGCCTCGTCCAGCTCAAGGTTGGCGGCCTCGATGAGCCTTCCGTCCGCAGGGACCCTGCTCCCTGCCTCAAGCAACACTATGTCACCCGGAACAAGGTTTATCGAGTCTATAGACTCCTCCCGGCCTTCTCTGAGGACCAGGACCTGGGGGCTCACCATCGCTTTGAGGGCCTCGACAGCCTTCTCGGCCCGGTACTCCTGTACGAACCCGAGGACCGCGTTCATTACGACGATGAAGAGTATCACGTAGGCATCGGTCATGGGCTCGCCCTCCTGTATGGCAAGGTAAGCCGAGACCGCCGCGGATATTATGAGTATGATCACGAGTATGCTGGTGAACTGCTCGAAGAGGATGTGGTACCATTTTACCTTCTTCTCCTCCTTGAGCTCGTTGGCGCCGTAAACCTCAAGCCTTCTAGCGGCTTCCTCGTCTGTGATTCCTTCGCGGCTCGTCTCAAGCGCCTCAAGGACGTCCTCTACTTCGGTAGCGTGCCAGTCAGTCTTCTCCAAGCGTCACACCATACCTCTCGTGTATCCGGGCTCTTTCTTCAATGGGAATACATTATCACTTAAAACATCTCCGCAAAAAACCCAAGATGATGAGGAGGCGCCATTATCCACGTCTCAGCCCAGGAGTTCTAGGTATCTCCTCTGCCTTAGGACGAGGACTTTGACGCCTGCATCCCTCAGCTTCTTCCTGAGCTCGGCGTCCGCCGTGCCTACTATGAATCGTTTTTCCTCGGCTGTTCTGAGGATGGACTCGTCCACCGTCTCTCCTCCCTCGACTTCGACGTCTAGGACGCTGCACCTCTCCGCGATCTTCTCCGCGAAGCTCAACTCCTTGACGAAGGACGGGCTCGCACCCTGTTTCAGCTGCGCGATCTCTTTCAGTACGCTTCTTGTCACGTAGTACTCCGGCTGCTGGTTGAGTGCACGCTCAGCCTCCTCGAATATGTCTACGCCGAACCGTAGCGGGATCATGAGGAAGTTTGTGTCGAAAAGTATCTTCGGAGGCAAGTCAGCCACTCATGGTCCCTACCCCGATGAGCCTCCACCTTCCGCTGATGCGTCGGCTGATGGCCACCCGGTCCCCGGGCTCGGCGCAGACGGGTATGCTCAGCTTGGTCTCCATCTCGCTCTTACTGATGTCCGTCACGTCCCCCATGGTCTTGGCCGTGCCTACGTTGAGCAGCAGCTTCTCCCCCTTGGCTATCTGTGCCACCTTCTCCCTCTTTCGGCTGCCTACGACGTTCTCGAAGAGTTCATACTCCAGCCGCAGCTCCTCGAGCACGGGCGGTAGGGTGCCCGGTTTTCCCACGAGACTGCCGACGAGGCCGTCCGACTTCGTCAACGAGGGATCGAGCATCGTGCCGATGCCAGCGAGGCCACCGGGAAGCGACTCTTCTACGGCTGTGCCTCCGACGTGGAGGCTGGTTATCTCCGTGACGAGCTCCCTCATCTTCAGCCGGTTCTTCTGCCTAGTAGGCAGACCCGGCTTTATATCGATCTCGTCCCCCATCTCGAACCTACCTTGGGTGATGCTTCCCCCGATGACTCCGCCGACCATGTCGTCTATGGGTGTCCCGGGCTTGTTCACGTCGAAGCTCCTGATGATGTGCATCCTCGAGGGCAGGTTCTGGTCCCGCGTAGGCGTGGGGAGGTATTTCTGCATCGCCTGGATGAGGAGGTCTATGTTCACGACCTGCTGGGCGGACACAGGTATTATGGGGGCGTCCTCCGCGATGCTGCCTTTGATGAAATTCTTGATCTCGTCATAGTTCTTCAGCGCCTTGTCCCTGCTCACCAGATCTATCTTGTTCTGCACTAATACCAGGTTCTTGAGCCCGACCACCTCTAGGGCCGCCAGGTGCTCCCGGGTCTGGGGCTGGGGGCAAGGCTCGTCGGCTGCGATCACCAGTATTGCGCCGTCCATGACGGCGGCTCCGCTCAGCATCGTAGCCATGAGTATCTCGTGGCCGGGGGCGTCGACGAAGCTAAGGGTGCGCTGTAGCTCGGCCTCCCCGCCGCATGAGGGGCACTCCTTGGTGGCGCAGTAGCAGTGGGGCTCGTCGCAGCTGGGGCACTTGTATATGGCGGCGTCGGCGTACCCCAGCTTTATCGTGATGCCTCGTTTAAGCTCCTCGCTGTGGCGGCTCGCCCAGGTGCCGGTGAGGGCCTGAACCAATGTAGTCTTACCGTGGTCCACGTGCCCGATGGTGCCTATGTTGATCTCAGGTGGTCTCGGTAGCTTCGCGATGTCGGATCTCCCCATTTAAGCTAGTGGATTCACTACGGAGCCTCGTCTTAAATACATATCCCCGACCCCCGCGGAGGCTTCTGTGTTTAAACGCGACACCGATCCATTGATAAACAGTTAAAAACCCTCTAAATTGATTTGAGATAAATAAGGTGAAAAATGTGACAGAGGAAAGGGTAGCGGTAATGATCCCCCGTGAGCTGCACGAGAAGATCAAGGAAAAGATCGCTGGCACGAGCTTCACCAGCGTCGAGGAGTACGTCGTGCTCAAGCTGGAGAACGAGTTCCCTGACGAGACGGAGTACACTGAGGAAGAGGAACGGTTAATCAGGGAACGCCTCAGGCGCCTCGGCTACATAGAGTGATCAACCATGCCGAGGCCCCATGGCGGAAGACTGGTCGACAGGCTCGCGACGCAGTCGAGGAAGACAGAAGCCGCAGATGAGGCTTCCGATCTCCCGGTGATAGAGGTCAACCGTGAGCTCAGGCTGGACATCGAGAACATAGCCTCCGGGCTCTACAGCCCGCTAACGGGACCCCTGACGCAGAACGACTACCTATCCGTGCTGGCTACGGGAAGGCTCTCCGACGACCTGCCTTGGACAATCCCCATCCTGCTAGACGTCTCAGATGAGGCCGCTGAAGGCTTCGGAGAAGGCGACGCGGTGGCTCTCGTATGCGAAGGAGAGCCTTTCGCGACGCTGAGCGTAGAGGAGAAGTATGGATGGGAGAGAGAGGTCCATTGCGAGCGAGTCTACAAGACTACGGACCAGGCTCACCCCGGCGTCTTGAAGACGCAAGGCATGGACGACACGCTTCTGGGCGGCCCCGTAGAGGTGTTCGACGAGTCTCCCGGCAAGTTCCCTCGTTACCGGCTCAAGCCGAGGGAGACCAGGTTCCTGTTCAAGGAGAAGGGATGGCGAACCATAGCCGGATTCCAGACCCGGAACGCGCCGCACATAGGCCACGAGTACGTGCAGAAGACGGCGCTGGCGTTCGTTGACGGCCTGTTCATAAACCCGTTGATCGGTAAGAAGAAGCCGGGGGACTTCACCGACGAGGTGATAATCGAGAGCTACGAGGCCCTCTTCAGGAACTACTTCCTCAGGAACAGCGCCACCCTCGTGACGCTGGAGATGGAGATGAGGTACGCGGGGCCCAGGGAGGCGATCCACCACGCCATCATCCGGAAGAACTACGGGTGCAGCCACTTCATCGTCGGTAGGGATCACGCCGGCGTAGGCGACTACTACGGCCCCTTCGAGGCCCAGGAGGTATTCGAGGACTACCCCGACCTGGGGGTGATGCCCATTTTCTTCAGGAACTTCTTCCACTGCCGGAAGTGCGGGGGGCCGCAGAACGAGAAGATATGCCCCCACGGCGAGGAGGACCACGTGAACTATAAGGGCAGGGTCATGAGGCAGCTCCTAATGGATGGCAAGAGACCCGACGAGACCATGATGAGGCCGGAGGTCGTGGACGCCATACTGAGGCACGGCAAACCCTTCGTAGAGCAGGTCCCTGCATAACCTTATGAGGCTCCGCCGCCATCTCTTTTCGATACCATATGGCGTCAAAGATCAAGGCGGCGCACATCCTAGTGGAGAAGCACAGCCAGGCGTTGAAGATACTGGAGGAACTCGACAAGGGAGCAGAGTTCGGTAAACTCGCGAGACAGCACAGCACATGCCCATCGGGCAAGAGGGGAGGGAACCTCGGCTCCTTCAGCAAGGGCCAGATGGTGAAGCCCTTCGAGAAGGCGGCCTTCGCCCTGAACGTGGGTGAGACGACCAAGGAGCCTGTGAAGACCCAGTTCGGGTATCACGTCATCAAGAGGCTCGGGTAAGGCTTCAAGCCAAGGTTCCTCTTGTCGAGGACAGTTGTGAGAAACATCCCCAGCTTCTCGGGCAGCGTCCGCCCTATCTCTCGGTACGCCTCGCACTCCACCCAGCAGCGGGGGCAGTCAAGCTCCGAGACTCGCCTCCGCGTCTCTTCGGCCTTCTCAGAGCCCCATATCTCTTGGAAGGGCTCCTCCTGTATGTTGCCGAGGCGGCTGTTCATGACTATGCACGGGTAGACGTCGCCGATGGGGTCGAGGAAGAAGGACTCGGTGCAGGCGTGGCAAGGCGTCGTGCGGCGTTCCTCGGTCTCTATGTACTCCTGGACGCCCGCAAGGTACCGCAGCCTTGTTAAGCTCCCCAGCACGCCGTGCCGGTCCAAGGTGTTCCTAGCCACCGCCCTCAATGTCCTGTAGAGGGTCTCTGTGTCGTATTTTATCCCGAAGGGGTCGTTCTTGTAGTAGATGTCGCTTACGTTCAGAGGACGTAGGCTGAAGTCCGCGCCGCGTTTATACGCGTCCCGCTGGACGATGGGCGCCTCCTTGAGGTTCATGGGGGTCAAAGTCATGCCGACCGAAAGCATCATCCGCGGTTTTGTCTTCTTGAGATCAGACAGCTTTCTAAGGGTCTCCTGCGCCAACCCGTAGCTTCCCTCGATGCCACGCTGCCTGTCATGGGACTCCTCTAGGCCGTCCAAGGAGACGCTTACCCCGAGTCTTCCCGTCCGCAGCTTAGCGAGACTCCTCTCCGTGTACATACGGATGAGTTCTGGGCTAAGCCCGTTGGTGGGGACCCAGAAGGTGCACCCGTTTATGCATTCGTCTATCGCCTCGATGATCTCGGGGAGGTCGTCCCTCAGGAAAGGCTCGCCGCCGGTTAGCTGGATGGACTCAACCTCTCTGAACAAAACCCGGTTTTCCTGGAAGAAGCCCCTGATCTCGTCCAGGGTCAGCTCGTCTCCGGGCGGCGACTTCCATATGTTACATGTGGTGCATCTACCGTCGCACCTGTAAGTCACAGCGAAGTTAGCTATCTGCCGGGGTAGAATGCTCACGCTTTACTATACATCAAGGTTGGCAATTAAGACCGTCGGCTCAGGGTAGGTTATATAGAGAGATGCGACGACTAGTTCACTCATGAAGCTGCTCCGCATGGACCACATCCACTTCTTCGCAACGGACCTCGACGAGGCTATCAAGTTCTACGAGGACATGGGTTTCAGCCTCGCGAGGAGGTTCGAGCATGGCGGCAGGGAGGCCGCCCAGCTTGACTCAGAGTTCGGCATGACCATAGACATAAACGAGACCAAAGCCGCGGACAACCCCGGCTACAGCCACTTCTCGGTCCTGGTAGACGACATAGGCGAGGCCGCACATATGCTGGAGGGGAAAGGGCACCGGGTCGATGGCCTCACCTACAACGAGGACACGGAGAGACACATAATCACTGTGAGGGACCCCAACGGCTTCCTGGTTCAGATGGTCCAGAAAAAATAGAAGGGGGTTAGCCTCGGGCCCTCTTCAGTGCCTCCTTGGCGCCGAAGGAGAGGAAGGTGTCAGCGTCCGAGACGGTGTTGAACCGGAATCCCTTGTTCACCGCCCAGGCCACGTTGTCCATGTTGCACCATAAGCCCGCTGGTTTACCGTGGTCCTTAGAAACCTTCAGCACGTGCTCTAGGGCCCCCATGAACTTTTGGTTATCGTAGTTCGGTGGGACGCTTAGGCCCAGGTTGTTGCTCAGGTCCCATGGGCCCACGTAGCAGGCGTCCACACCCTCAACGCCCATTATCTCGTCGAGGTTGTCCAGCGACTTCTGGGTCTCGACCTGCACGGCTACGAGCATCTCGTCATTCGCGGTCTCACGGTAATCAGGGTCCCAGCGGGACGCCGTCCTCGGGCCCCAGCCCCTGACTCCCTCCGGCGGGTACATGCACGCAGACACGGCGGCCTCCGCCTCCTCCTTGGTGTTGACCCATGGGACGAGTATCCCGTGGGCGCCGAGGTCAAGCACGCGCTTGATCACGACGAGGTCGTTCCACTGCGGGCGAACGATGGGCGTGCAGTCGGTGCCGCCCATGCGCAGGATCAGCCTCTCCATGGTCTCGAAGCCCATGGGGCTGTGCTCACCGTCGATGAGGAGCCAGTCGAACCCCTGGCGGCTCAGTATCTCGGTGACGTCGGGGTGGCCCAGCTCGACGAATGTGCCGACGCAGTTCTCGCCTTTCCTTATCTTCTCCTTAAGCAGGTTCTTCATCTTGATCCATTGAATTATGATCGCTCGCATAAATCAGGTTACTGCCTGTTCGAGTCTGGACAGTAGCTCTCGAGTCTTCTCTGGGTGTCTCTTGTTGAGCCTGTTTTTCTTGAGGTTGGACTTTAGAATGCTGCGCCACTCCCTTGCACCCGAGTCTACCCACTCCTCCAGCTTCTCCATCATCGATGGGTCGTGGACGGCTCCCACCGAGATGGTGAACCCCAGCGTCTTCTTCAGCAGGCTAAAGCCGTCAGGATTGGGTGTTGAGTGATCCTTGACTATCTTCATCGCCTTGACGGTGTAGCCTCTTAACGCGTCTCTGGTCTCACGGCTCGTAGGCAAGACCTCCGGGTCGGCCAAGATCATCAACGTGTCTCTGAGCACCACCAGGTCTTCGCTTCTGTTCCAATCATCGAGCAGGGAAAGGGTGAGGGTCGTCCTCCTCCTCAAAGCCTCTGCGACTCCAAGAGTCACTGCCTCCCTTGGTCTCCAGAGATCGTTGAAGTTGTCCTCGTAGAGGAGCCTAGTTGCCCATGTCCACTCTTCTGGGTACTCGGCCATGATGTACCCCAGGACGAAGTTCCTGCAGAAGCGCAGGTACTCGTCGTTGCCTTGACTCCAGTCATCCAAGCAGTCTTTCACGTAACTGTTATCGGCCTCCCAGTAACGTGACATAAGCTCCGACAACTTTCTTGCCAATGTGATGTTTGCCCTTGGCCCTGGGAGGTTCGAGTTGTCGGACAGAAACCGTCTGATTCCCTCGACATCGTGGTTTTTCAGGTAACTTTCCCAGCAGCTCTCAAGCCTATCCGCTGACTCTTTCTCCCTCAACTACGCTCCCTCACAACCGTTTTATCGTCTATGCTGGAAAATGGCAATATTAGCAATAATATTTATCGGTTCATTAATGATCAGTAAGTGTTTTATTCTGTCTAGGACCCTTTTTCGACGATTAGGTGCATTGACATGGTTCAATTCCTTGGCTTAGACTACTGGAACAAGTGTCAAGAGGTCGCGAACTCCGACGAGGAGTTCGGCATCAAGACCAAGATGTTCAACGCAACCTTCACGTACAGTGTCACCGACAGGGACGACCTCCCAGACATC
Organism: uncultured Candidatus Bathyarchaeia archaeon; assembly: GCA_964347405.1. Lineage (GTDB taxonomy): Archaea > Thermoproteota > Bathyarchaeia > TCS64 > TCS64 > RBG-16-57-9. The sequence continues at coordinate 26,960 of CAYFYM010000245.1, forward strand.
TACGTCAAGTTCGTGGACGGAGAGATCACGGAGGTCAGGGAGCTTGGGGAGGGCGAGAAGACGGACTTCACCCTCGAGGGCCCTTACAGCATATGGACCCAGGTAAACAAGGGTGAGCTGGACGGCAGCAACGCCATCATGACGAGGCAGCTCCAGTTCAAGGGCAACATGAGCGCCATCATCAGGTACAGCAAGGCGTTCCTCAGGCTATTCGAGCTCATGCAGACCATCCCCGTAGAGTACTAGCCTTAACACCATCTCTACCCCTTATTTGATCCATAAACAGGGTGAACACCGGGCTTTTCTGTTCAAACGATAACCGTATATATTGTTTTTTCATCAAATGAATAAGAGGGACATTGATCGACGAAACCTCTGTGAACGTTCTAAGGGAGCTGCTCCGAGACGCTCGTCTCAGCTACAGAGAGTTGGCGCGGCGTATAGGGGTCAGCAGCGGCACCGCGGCCTCTAGGGTGAGGGGGCTGGAGAGGGACGGGGTGATAAAGAAGTACACCGTCCAGGTTGACCACGAGAGACTGGGATACGAGCTGACGGTCATAACGGAGATCACCGTCTCCGGTGGGATGATCCTGGATGTGGGGGAGAAGATCGCCGCCTACCCCGAGACGATAGCCCTCTACAACGTGACGGGGGCGTCGGACATCATGGTCATCGCCAAGTTCAAGACCAGGCAGGAGCTAAGCGACTTCACTAAGAACATAACCAAGATGCCTCACGTGGAACGCACCGAGACCCATCTGGTCTTGAACACGTTGAAGGAGAACCACAGCCTCCTCGTCTAGCGGCGGGAGGTGGCCAGCTCTATCCCCCTCTGAAGGGCTTGGAGGTTAATCGTTTTTCGTCTGGGGAAGCGATCCGAGATGGAGGCCGCGAGGGCCTCTGGTTTGACTATGCCTGTTAGCGCCTGGACGGCGCCTAGCATCACCATGTTCGCAGCCAGCCTGTTGCCCAACTCGTTCGCCGTCGCTACTGCCGGTACCCCGTGGTAGCTGATGTCCGGGTCCATGCTTTTTTCCGGGATAGCCACGAGGCTTTCCTCGTATATGATCACACCCCCGTCGTCTACTGAATCAGCGAAAGACGCGAACGCGTCTATGGACATGGCGACGAGGCAGCTGGGCCTGGTCACCTTGGGGTAGTCGATGGGCGTATCCGAGGTTATCACGTCTGATTTGCATGATCCTCCGCGGGCCTCCGGGCCGTAGCTCTGGGACATCAGGGCGTACTGTCCATCGTGTATCGCCGCAGCGTTCGCCAGGACGTAGCCCGCCGTTATGACACCCTGCCCGCCGAAGCCGGCTATCCTCGTCTCCCTGCGCTTCACCTCGCCTTCGCCTCCAACTCCCTCAGTATCTCGCCGTAGGTCAGCTTCCTCACGTCCACGAAGTCCCCTATTATTATCTCGTTGGGGGGGTCGATGGTGGCCTCCGTCGGGTGGACCTTCATTATCCTGGTGTTGTCCCTCAGCTGCCGCATCATCTCAACTGGGGTCTGCCTGTTGAGCCTCCCGTACCCGGTGGTGCAGGGGCTTATGACCTCGATGAAGCTGAACCCCTTCTTCTTGAGCCCTTTCTTGATGGCGTTCTTCAGGTGGTAGACGTGGAAGACGGTCCACCGGGACACCATTGTGGCTCCGGAGGACGCCACCAGCGCCACCAGGTTGAACGGGTTCTCTATGCTCCCGTATGGGCTGGTGGGGGTCCTAGTGTCGGGGGGAGTGGTGGGCCCGTACTGGGCCCCAGTCATGCCGTAGTTGAAGTTGTTGCTGCAGATGACGAGCATGTCCACGTTCCGTCTGGCTGCGTGGATGAGGTGGTTGCCCCCGATGGCGAAGAGGTCGCCGTCGCCGCTTATCACAACCGTCTTCAGGTCGGGCCTTGATATGCTGACGCCCGTGGCGAAGGGTAGGGCTCTGCCGTGGGTGGTGTGGAACGCGTCTGTATTCACGTAGCCTGAGGCCCTGCCGGCGCACCCTATCCCCGATATGGTTATGATCTTGTCGAGGTCCATGGAGAGTTCCTGGATAGCCTCTACGTAGCTGTGGAGGATGATTCCAAGGCCGCAGCCTGCGCACCATATGTGGGGCAGCCTGTCCATGCGGAGGTAGTCGCTTAGCAGGTGCTCCATCTCCTCGGTCATGTATCGGTCCTCCTTATGGCTTCCAGTATCTCGCCTGGGGTGTGGGGGTTCTCCCCGAGCTTCATGAGGAAGCGCACCGGCTTTGGCTTCACCGCCCTCTCGACCTCCCTCACCAGCTGGCCGTAGTTCATCTCCGCGACGATCAC
>CAYFYM010000246.1:0-3559 GCA_964347405.1 uncultured Candidatus Bathyarchaeia archaeon
CGGTCACGAGCCGGCCGGCGGCGTCGCGGTAGAGCCCCTCGCCGTAGAGGCTCATCGACGAGGCGACCACGAGCCGCTCCCTATACCTGTAGACGACGTACGAGGCCGCCAGGTTGGCCAGCGCCCCCAGCACCACGTCGATGGGGCTCAGGAACCAGTACGCGTTCCCGACCAGCGCCCCCAACGCGACGCCTATCACACATGGAGGCCCGAACAGGGCGGATAACGGTATGAGGCAGTCGGCCACGCGCAGCTGGATGGGGCCGAAGCTTATAGGAGCCAAAACTATGACCAGCGCCGCGTAGAGGGCGGCGATGACCGCTGACAGGCTTATGTCTCTCGTCTTCACGATATGTTACCTCCTTTCTCCGGGGTTTATATGGCGGAACGGGTAGGAGGCCCCACTCACCCGCCGACTAGGGCAACATGGGCCGGAGATTTAACTTTTTCCACGCCCGGCTTCAAAGGGTGCCTCTCAACTGGTCGACGCCTTCAAGAATATCCTGCCGTCCCCCTCCTCGACGGTGAAGCTCCTCGAGGATTCCCCGGAGGTCATATCGGTGTACTCCTCACCGAAGCTAACAGAGGCGCCGCTGGGGGCGGCGACGACGAAGCCGTTCTCGAACTCCCTCCAGTAGGCGCCGTCTCTCTCGTAGTACTCGCCCAAGGGTTCACCGAGATCGGCGTCGTACTCGGGGTACCACCACGCCTGCCCGTGGTCCCTGGGACCGAAGTCGTACGTGTAGTAGGCGTTGTCCCCAAAGAGGCTGAGGGCCAGCCCAAGCCTCATCTTCTTCTCGTCCACGACGCCGGTGTCGTCCGTGTCCACCCCGTAAATCACCATCTTGTCGCCGTTCAAAGCCTCAAGCCCTTCGCTGAAGGTGGTGTTCAGCTGGCCGCCCATGAAGTTCTCCATGAGGTAGCCGTCGAAGTACATGGAGTAGTTGTCGATGTCGGAGAGCCTGGCCCCGGCGTTGAAGACCACGAGCTTGCCCTCGGTGTTGAGGTCGCTTATCCTCCCGTATATCGCCTTGGTGGCCATGGTCCACTCCTCGTCGGTTATCGCGTCCTGTCCCCAGTACTGCCTCTCGACGACCATGTCCACTATTATGCCGTCGTGGCTGGGCTGCGCCAGCACGGTCTCGTAGAAGCTGAAGACGAGGCTGGCCCAGTCCTCGTTGCGGGGGTCCATGGCGTATATCTCGCCGTGGCCCCACTCCTCCGACGCCCAGCCGAACGCGCACCGCTCTCCCTCTGAGTCGTGGAGGTACATCTCCTCCGTTATCTCGATGGCCTCGTCCCGGCCATGGTTGGCGACGGTCACGAGGAAGCTCATCCAGTCCTCGTTGTCGTAGACCCAGGTGGTGGTCAAGCCTGCCAGCAGCAGCACGTCCGGGTTGTTCGTCCTGAACTGTGCCGCCTCCTCTGGGGTGAACCATCCGGACATCACGAGGTCGTAGGGTTTACCGCTCTCGATCAGCTCATCCTTCTTAGCGAGCCAGCTGGCGATCTTCGGGTAGTTCGACGCCTCACCTGCTGTCGACGTTTCCTCTGGCTCCTCACCTGGTATATCTGGCTCCCCGGGGTTTTCTTCGTTGACGTGTTCCTTTCCTACATTGAGCGCCACAACACCTATGGCTACAACCCCTAACACGGCGATGATGAGCAGGAACCGTTTATTCACGTCAACCGCTTCACCGCGTGGATATTAATCGTTTATAGAACGCTTCTAGTGAAAAAGAGACGTGGAGGCTATCTCCCTGTGAGGTGCAGTATCCTGCCCTTTATCTCCATGACCCTGCGGTCGATGACCCGCTCGAACTCCTCCATCTCCCGGAGGCTGATGGGCTCCCTGCAGTGCATCTTGTAGTTGATGAAGTAGCTGAACGCCTCGGAGTATATCTTGCCGAACATGGCGCTCTCCGCGGACGCGATTATCCCCATCTCCTCGAACCGCCTGAAAGTGTTGTGGCTGAGCTCGAGCCTCCTGTCAGAGAGCTCGTCGTCTATGGCCTGCTCGACCACGCCGCGTGCGACTGCCTCCATCCACGTTCCCCAGAAACCCCAGTTTTTATGTTAAAAACCATTGAGGAGACGTATACCTTAACTCTGAAACATGGGACTCATCGTTACCGCGGCTAGGTACCAGAGATACAGAGCCCTATACCTGAACCCGTGGTCAATATATGTTGCCCAAAACCATGAAAAGTAGGCGGATGAACGTCCATACATGAGCTACATCCCGGAGGACGTCAGGCGCTACTACAACGAGTACGGGACCAAGGAGTGGACTCGCCTGGAGGGAAGCCTCCACGGCCGAGTGCAGTTCGAGACGACGACCAGCATCGTCGCCAAGTACCTCAGAGACGGGGATTACGTCCTCGACGCCGGCGGCGGACCCGGCCGGTACGCCATATGGCTGGCCCGGAGGGGAGCCGAGGTATACCTCGGGGACCTGTCCGACGAGCAGCTGCGGATAGCACGAACCAAGATAAGGGAGGCGGGGGTCGAGGCCAGCATAAGGGAGGTCGCGACGCTCGACGTGTGCCAGATGGACATACCGGACCACACGTTCGACGTGGTTCTCTGCTTGGGAGGCGCACTCTCATACGTCAGGGAGCGGCACGTGGACGCCGTAGCCGAGCTGATAAGAGTCGCAAAGCCAGGCTCCCCTCTGGTGATCAGCGCAATGAGCCTCCTCGGGACTTTTCACCTAATATCGACGCTGGACGCCGCCGATTTCCTAGAGAACATCGAGGACCACATGGAGTGGAAGCGAGGCACCCCTTTCCCGGATATATTGTACTCGAGGCCCGGCTCACGCGAGTGGCACACACCCATGACCCTGTACACCAGCACGTATCTACGCGGCCTCCTCGAGGGGATGGGCTGCAACGTGGTCGAGGCCGCGGCCACCAACACCATAACATCAGGGGAGTTTAACACGCCACGGATAGCGGAGAGCCCCGAGGCCGTCGAGGCGTTGATCGAGCTAGAGAAGCTTTTCTGCAGCCGCCCCGGCGTAACCGACATGGGGCAACACGTGCTGGTGGTCGCCCGGACCCCGGAAAAATAACCAACGGTGAAATCCTCTTAAAGGTCGGGCGCGGAGACAATAGGCAACGAGATGCACCCCAGCTTCCCTTTCGACTACCACGTCCACGAGAGCCACAGCAGAGACGCCCCCGACGCCACACTACAGGCCATCATCCACGCTGCCGAGGAACGTGGAGTCAGAGAGATCGCGCTGACCAGCCACCTAATCGTCAAGGGGCCGGACATGTATCTCAGTGTCCGGATGGATGAGCTCGACGAGTACTTCCAAGGCATATGGGTGGCGCAGGAAGACACCGACGTCGTCCTGCGGGCTGGGCTGGAGGTAGACTACTTCCCCGGAGAGGAGAAGAGGCTTGAAAAGATAATAGACGAGCACCCCCTCGACTACTGCCTCGGCAGCATCCACTACCTGAACGGCGTGGACATAGGGTCAAGGAAGGGCGCGCGTAACTTCTTCACGGGTAGGCCGCTGCACGAGGCGGCGGACGAGTATTTCACGGCT
>CAYFYM010000247.1:0-8104 GCA_964347405.1 uncultured Candidatus Bathyarchaeia archaeon
AAGGCATGAGGATAGGGGAACTGTTCCAAGGCTTCTACGAGGCAAACCAGGTAAAGACGGATGCGTCCTCGACCACGAAGAGGGTGGCGCTGGGCGCCGTGCTCACGGCGTTGACGGTGTCGCTGAGCACGTTCTACATACCCTTGGGGACCACCAAGTGTTTCCCTGCGCAGCACATGGTGAACGGCATCGCCGGTGTGTTGCTGGGGCCTTGGTACGCCGCCGTGATGGCCGTCGCCACAGGCACGATCAGAAACATCCTAGGTCTGGGGACGCTCTACGCTTTCCCGGGGGGCGTACCCGGCGCAGTCGTGGTCGGGTTCGTCCACAGATACTTCCTGAAAAACGACGTCGCCGCGTTGAGTGAACCAATGGGGACGGTCGCCGTGGGGGCCACGCTTAGCGCCCTCGTGTTAGCGCCCATGCAGGGCCACAGCCTCACACTCTACTTCTTCTGGGCGGCCTTCGCCGCCAGCAGCATACCGGGCGCCTTCCTCGGCTACGTGGTCCTGAAGGCTTTAAGGAGGCTCGGTCTTGAGAGAATGCTCCTTTAGCGAGCTCGTTGGTACGAGGACCCTCATCGTCGGGGACGTGGGGACGGGAAAGACCGTCTTATCGAGGCGTCTGCTGTTGGAGGCAGTGGACGTGGTCGGCGACGATATATCTGTGCTCGACTTCGCTCCGCCAGCCCAGAAAGTGAAGGACATAAAGGTAGGCGGTTATCTCCTCGAGGGCAGCCACCATGGAATCAGGTGCCTATGCTCCAGGGTCATAAAGACGCCGAGGCTGTCGGCTGGGGACAGCGACGAGCTGATCAGGTTGGCGAGGTTTAACAGGGAGATAACCGAGAGCCTCATAGCCAGGTTCATGGACTCGCCCACCGACACGTTGTTCATCAACGACGCCAGCATCCACCTACAGCAGGGCAACCTCGGGGAGCTACTGGACACCATAAAAGCAGCCTCGACGGTGGTCGCCAACGGCTATATGGGCTCCACGTTGAAGCCGAACCACGGCTCAGGGGTTTCGAAGCGTGAAAACTTCATGATGCGGCGGCTAGCCGCTGGGATGGATAAGGTGATCGAGCTGTGATCGACGCCCATCCAAAGTTTAGAACTCGGTGCATGAGAGAGGAGGTATGGAAGTGACTATACGTAAGGTTTTGAGCATAGCGGGATCAGACTCGGGCGGAGGCGCCGGTATACAGGCGGATCTGAAGACATTCGCCGCGCTCGGCGTCCACGGGATGACGGCCGTGACGGCCATCACGGCCCAGAACACCCTGGGTGTCACGGCGATCCAGGGCATAGAGCCTTCGATCATAGAGGCCCAGATAGACGCCGTGGCGACAGACATAGGCGTGGACGCGGTGAAGACCGGCATGCTTCACAGCGCCGAGGTCATAGAGGCCGTGGCGGGGAAGATAGGGCAGTACCGTCTACCGGCCGTCGTGGACCCGGTGATGGTGGCCACCAGCGGCGCCGAGCTTCTCAAGCCGGAGGCGAAGACGACCCTCGTTGATAAGCTGCTTCCCCTCGCAACGGTCCTCACGCCCAACGTGCACGAGGCTGAGATACTGTCCGGCGTCGAGATCGGGTCGCTGGACGACGCCAAGGAGGCGGCTGAGAGAATCTCTGCCTTGGGCCCGGAGGCTGTGCTGGTCAAGGGAGGCCACCTCGCGACCGAGAAAGCCGTGGACATACTATACTGCGGCGGCGAGTTCACGGTCCTGGAGGCGCCTCACCACGACACGGTGAACACCCACGGCACGGGCTGCAGCCTGTCATCGGCTATAGCCGCCCAGATAGCGAAGGGAGACGGGATCGTCGAGGCGGTGACTAAGGCGAAGATGTTCGTCAACAACGGCATCAGGCACGGGTTGGACATCGGTGAGGGCCCGGGCCCCCTTAACCCGATGGCCGGCCTGTACAGCGAGGCGGAGAGGGCCGCCGTCATCGAGGACGTTCGCGAGGCCGTGGCCATGGTGGAGGCCGCCCCGGGGATGCGGGAGCTCGTAGCCGAGTGCCAGATGAACATAGGCATGGCGTTGAGCTCTGCGGTGGACCCTGTGGACGTGGCCGCCGTGGATGGGCGGCTCACGAGGCACATGGACGGCGTCAGGGCGGCGGGGTGCCCGCGATTCGGGGCGTCCAGGCACATAGCCAACACGATCCTCGCAGTCATGGGTTTCGACAAACGTAGACGCGCCGCGTTGAACCTGAGGTACAGCGAGGATATTGTCGAGGCGTGTGAGGCGGCGGGCCTCACGGTCTCGTACTACGACAGACGGGAGGAGCCGGAGGAGATCAAGAGGCTGGAGGGCATGACGACGAGATGGGGGGCGGGGGAGGCTGTGAAGAGGGCCGGCGAGACGCCTGACGTCATATACCACTTGGGGGACTGGGGCAAGGAGCCCATGGTGGTCCTCGTGGGGGAGACGGCGACCCAGGTGGCCGGCTGGGCCTTAAGAGTGATGGAGAGGCTGAGGGAGGGTTGACATGGGCCTCAGCGACCAGTTAAGGATGGAGAACACGCGCATCTGGGACGCCATAATGGAGCACCCCTTTGTCCAGGAGCTCGGCGCGGGCACGCTGCCCATCGAGAAGTTCACCTACTACGTCAAGCAGGACTACCTGTACCTGATCGATTTCGCCCGCTGCCTCGGGCTAGCCGCTTCGAAGGCCGAGGACGTAGAGGATATGACGGGCTGGGCGGAGATGATGGGAGGATGCCTGAGGTACGAGATGGATATCATCAAGAGCCTCACCGAGGGCTTGGGGGTCCCCGCCGATGAGATATCGAACATGGCGAAGGCGCCCACCAACATGGCGTACACAAACCACATCCTCAGGGTGGCGTACGAGGGCTCCGTCGGTGAGAACGTGGCTGCGCTGCTGCCCTGCATGTGGACGTACATGGACGTCGGTGATGCCCTGGCCGAGATCGGCGGCTACGGGGGCCACCCCGTCTACGAGGAGTGGTGCGAAGCATACACAGCCCCCGCGTACATCGACTTGGTTAAGGTCTATCGAGACTTTGTGGACCGACTCGGTTCAAGGGCGGGAACAACCGTCAAGGAAGACATGAGGCGCCACTTCCGGCTGAGCATGAAGTACGAGTACATGTTCTGGGAAATGGCCTATGGGATGGAGGACTGGCCCATCTAAAGGGTAGAAGCCCCGGGGCCTCATATATTATAGCTGGAACTGCTATTGCCCCGCCTGAAACATTCGTATAATATGCGCTTTGCCTCAGGCTCGTCACGCGAGTAATCTGCTTCGGCCTTCAACGGTTCACTGATCGTCTTGTCTCCAAGCAGGAACCTACTATCTCGGAGCTGCAGGTATCGGTCATACAATCTGTGCATTATTGGTGTCTACATTTTTCAAACTTGCTCAGGGTCCCCCCTAGAAATGAGGGATGTGTGGACGTGTGCTCGAGAAGACCCCGTCTGGATGGCTCCGCGAGGCACAACGTCATTAATACTGGGTCGATAGGGTAAGCATGGAGGTTTCGGTTTGTCTCGTTTCGATCTGCTGATCAAGAGTGGCACGATCATCGACGGCTCCGGATCGCGGCGGTTTGTAGGCGACGTCGGGGTCTCCGAGGGAAGGATCGTTGAGACGGGTGACCACGCGGGGGAGGACGGGGCAACGGTCATCGACGCGACAGGCAAGTACGTCGCGCCGGGGTTCATCGACAACCACGCCCACTCGGACTGGACCATCCTCGTCCACCCCACCGGCGACAGCAAGGTGATGCAGGGCGTCACCACCGAGCTGGGCGGGTTATGCGGCTACGCGGCGGCGCCCATAGACCGTGACGAGTGGTGGAGGCTGCTGTACGTCAGGATGACCGTGGGGTGGAGCATGCACTACTCGGCTGCCGCCTACAACTCGTGGCCCCTCCCCTACGGTAGACAGGTCGACGTCGACTGGTCTTCCCTCGGCGAGTACCTGGACAGGCTGGAGAAGACTGGGCTGGGGCTCAACTACGGGATGCTGTTCGGCCACGGGGCCATCAGGTACTACGTGATGGGGCTGGAGGCCAGGAGGGCGGAGAGGCGTGAGCTGGAGGAGATGAAGGAGATGGCCAGACGGGCGTTGGACGACGGCGGCTTCGGCATGTCCGCGGGGCTTTCAGGCTGCCCGGGGTGCTGGGCAGACACCGAGGAGCTGGTCGAGCTGTGCAGGGTCGTGGAGGGCTACGACGGCGTCTACATGCCTCACATGAGGAGCTCGTATCTCCGGTCGTCGGTCGAGGAGACCATCGAGATCGCGGAGAGGTCCGGGGTACGCAGCTGCATGTCCCACACCCGCCTCAACGCCGAGACACGGAGGCTGGTGGACGAGGCGAGGGCGAGAGGCGTTGAGATATCGTTTGACATGTACCCGTACCCGGGGTCCATCGCTGGGAACATCGTCTACATGCTTCCCCACTGGCTCTCACGGCGTAGGGAGGAAGGGTTCGACTGGATAGTGGAACAGCTGGAGGACCCCGACGTCCGCAGACGGTTCATAGAGGAGGATTACCCTGAGTGGCGCAGCATCCAAGCCAGCGTCCCGGGGAAGCCGCCGCACCGTTGGGACCCGGAGGAGCTGGAGCCCGCGTGGCCCATGATGCAGCTCCAGCAGGTGTGGACGGCTGGCAACAAGAGATACATCGGCATGACTTTCAGCGAGATCGCGGAGAGCAGGGGTGTGGACCCGTGGACGGCTTGGTTCGACATGGAGACCGAGGAGGAAGGCTACCTCAGATGGCTCAACTTCAGGGGCACGTCTTACGAGGACATGTACAGCCCCGTCTTCGCTGAGCAGCTGAAGGTGCCATACGTCTCCATCGAGTCAGACGCCCCCATCGAGTCACCCCGCGGCGTCACAGCCACCTCGGCCGACCCAAGGGCCTACGGAACGTTCCCGCTGGTCCTGGGCGAGTACGTGAGGGAGAGGGGGCTCCTGTCGTGGGAGGAAGCCGTCAAGAAGATGACGCATAACCCAGCCATGACGATGGGCATCACGGACAGGGGGCTGCTCAGGAAGGGCTATTGGGCAGACATAGTAGTCTTTGACCCCGAGACCATCTCCCACAGGGCCAACTTCAAGAACTGCCTCGAGCTCTCGCAGGGCATCAACCACGACATATACCCCGTCGGCTTAGACTACACCATAGTCAACGGCACTGTGGTCGTGGAGAAGGGGTTGTTGACCGGGGCGAGGCCGGGGCACGGGTTGAGGCACTGATATCATCCTTATTCATTTGGCACCTTGTTCTGGTGTGATCACGAACCGTTACAGCTGATGTTCTACCGTCTGAACGTCCTGGCCGAGAAAAAAAGAGGTAATGTGGGTTTCGTATATTCGGTCAGGGTAAAGGCACGCTAGTGTTGAAGCAATCGTATATGATGTCCCATGAACCATCGAACTGCCTTGCATATATCGTCAATGCTTTACCGTCTGGCTCAAGGGGAACCGGAGCGCGCCCTGGAGGAGTCATTGTCAACGTGTATGTGCATCGGGTTAGCCCGGTGTCGTGATAGGCTATGACATCCTGTACGCCGGTTATGGTGATATCTAGATCCGCTTGGAAGAGGGGCTCCATTCCATCTCGTATCTGCACTATCCCCACTCTAGCATCGTCGTTGGGCGGCATCTGTACTCCTCTGTTGTTCCACAGGGAGAGCCATCTCTCAAGATTTCCTTCGTTAACGGTGCTAGCGTATTTTTCCAGCATTTTTTTGAGTGCACGAACGTCATTCCCGGGTCCATGCTCTGGGATGCTTCCTCACCTCACTTCCTGGTATTCATGCTCCTCGCCTCGGAGCTAGGTTCATCTGTTACTGATCGCTAACGTTAGAACCTGAGGCTACTTGGCTGTGACGGGTATTTAATGGTTTACTGCGGGTGAAAGATAATCAAATACGCCGCATTGAGGGTTAGGCCGAGCCTAGGCGGGGCTCTTCTTTCCCGTCATCTCGTCTACTTTGATCTCTACGACGACGAGATCGCTAAACTTCGTTAATCTATCGAGGCTCAGCTTTCTGCCTTTCCCGAACGCATACTTGTCGCTGAGAAGGCGCAGCGCCTTGAGCTTCTCCTCGGGGGCCTCAATGATGGCGGCGGTGCCGTTGGCGATGACGCTCCTGTACCTCCAGCTGTACCCGCAGGGGTCGTCGCCCTCCATGATCTCGCCGCCGTCGACCTCGAAGCATACGCGGGGGTTCCGCTGGATGTCCTTGACCTTCTTGCCGTCCCTGTGGGTGTGGAGGATTATCCTGTCGTTGGTGTAGACGAAGTTCATTGGGACCACGTAGGGGCGGCCGTCGACGGCTGTACCCAGCCTGCCCACCTGGCTCTCCCTGAGCACCTCCTCAATGACGGCCTTCTCCTTGATCTCCTTTTCTCTGCGGCGCATGGTTGACATGGCTTAAAACCGGCGCCACGGTGCTTTATGGTTTCCCTCGTGGACATGGCCAGAGGGAGCGCAAGCTAATCAACCTTGACCAGTGTGGTTTGGCTGTCGCTTGTGGATCAGGCCATGGAGAATGAAGTAGGGCGAGGGGCGCCTCAGCTTATCAAGAGTGTGTGCACGCTGAGGACTCGGGTTGAGCGCCTCTTAGCCTTATATTCCTTGTAGTGGATGGATAAGGGATTCAATTGAGCGAGGAACGTGACTTCAGGGTCTCCTTGAGGAGGCGGGAGGGCTTCAGGTTCGAGGTGGACTTCGGCCTAGAGGGCGTCGAGCCGCTGTACATGGACGAGCCTGAACCGGTGGGAGGTAACAGCGGCCCCAACGCCAGCAAGGTGCTGGCCGCCGCCATGGGTAATTGCTTGACGGCGAGCCTCTTGTTCTGTCTCCAGAAGGCTAGGGCCGAGGTGGGAAAAATAGAGACAAATGTAGAGGGGGTCATGCGGCGTAACGACGAGGGCAGGTGGCGGATAGCCGAGATCGACGTCGAGATCAACCCGGAGGTGGGGGAGGAGTATGGGTCACAGTATGAGCGCTGCCTCGGCCTCTTTGAGGACTTTTGTATCGTCAGCAAGAGCATCGAGCAAGGTATACCGATTAACGTGAAGGTCAACAGGAGGTAGCTATCCGACTATCCAGGTGTGGCCGCACTTGGTGCACCTGAACTTCTCGACGCTTCGGTCGCTGCTGACGCCGGCGTGCTCCCCCAGGGCGACGGTTATGTTGCGGTAGGCCTCGAGGTTGCCGCACTCGGGGCAAGTCCGCTGCACGACTATGGCGCTCTCGATGCCGCTCATGACGTAGACCGGCTCGGCCTCGCCGGCGGGGCCGGCCTTTACCTCTATGACCTGGACCTGCTTCGTCCACCCGCATCGTGGGCACTCGTAGCCCTTGACGCCGGCTTGCATGAAGCTTCCGCAGCGGTCACAGAACTCTACCACGTTTGTCCACCCAAGAACACTATCTAGTATATATGGTTCAATATAGGATTTTAGCAAAATACCCCCTAAAAAACACTTGTTACTAGGCAGGCACACCATATTAATCACGGACGGGATACGGTTCTCATGACGTTTACTGCCAACCGAGACGTCGCGATAGGCGTTGAAAACCTGGAAAAATCGAGGAAATTCTACGAAGAGACTCTTGGCCTCAGACTCGTGGAGACGGGGCAGAGCCGAGCCGTATACGACGCTGGGCACCTGACCCTGTACATCATGGAGGGTGAGCCCCATCCCCCCGTTATCAGCTTCACCGTCGAAGATCTACGCGTAGCGAAGCAGCGGCTGCTTGAGGGGGGCTGCGATCTCGTGGCCGAGCGTGAGGGCAGCCTCTACTTCAGGGACCCGTCGGGCGTCGTCTTCGACGCCATCCAGCCCAAGTGATGGACGGGGTGTCAGCGGTTTCTGCGTGACAGCGTCACGTACTTGACGGCGAGCTCCTCCGACATGCTCCTAAGGTTCTTGGCTATGTCGTCGGTGGTGAGTATCCCCTCCAGCTTGTCCTTCTCGTCCACCACCACCAGCCGGCGGATGCCGTACTCGTTCATCATGTCCACGGCCATGTCCACGTCAGCGTATATGCTGATGGCCACAACGGGTTTGGTGCATACCTGGTCGGCGACGCATCTATCAGGGTC
>CAYFYM010000248.1:0-20423 GCA_964347405.1 uncultured Candidatus Bathyarchaeia archaeon
CTTTTCCGCCTATAAAAAAGCCCTAAATGACAACGGCGTGTCTGTGAACGTTATACCCCTCGTAGGTTATGATGCGATAAGAAGCGCGGCAATGGGAGTAACTGACGCTGAACCAGATAAGGAACAACTTGAGCAGATGAAACAATATTTAGAGCAAGCATTAACCCAAGGCGTGTTCGGCATGTCCACCGGACTTGAGTACGCCCCACAGATTTTCTCAACAACCGAGGAACTAGTTGAGCTCTCAAGAATTTTAGCCCGACATGACCGGCTATATGTCAGCCATATCCGAAACATGTACGACGACTTGTTGGGGGGAATAGAAGAGGCGATACGGATCGGAAGAGAGACCGGTGCCCAAGTACACCTATCTCACATGCAGGTAAACGGCTTCAAATTCAAAGAAGCGGTGGCTAAGGCGGTAGAGGTCATCAAGCAAGCCATAGACGACGGGATCAGGATAACCTACGACTTCCATCCCTGGACTGGGGGCATGTCTCCCAGCATTAAACCATTACCTGCCTGGGTAAAAACAGGGGGAAACCAAGGTATAGTGAAGAACTTGTCTGATCCTGAGACGGCGGCAAAGATCAAGAAAGAGATGGAGGAAAAACCCTACTATGCGAGTTACGATGAGATGTTTTTCCCCCTCCTCAAGAACCCTGAGACAAGCGGGAAGTTCCTGACAGAGATAGCTGACGTACTTCAAAAAGACCCTATCGACGCCCTGTTTTCGATAATAATAGATGAAGGTGGTAGCAGCCTCATGGTGGAGTTCACGATGTACGAGGAGGACATCAGATCTGCACTGAGATACCCGGAGAGCGTCGTCGGATCGGATAACTTCGCGATCCCCAGAGGCATGCAGAGTAATCATCCGAGACACGTGTGCTGCTTCCCATACATGATCGAAAAATACGTGAGAAAAGAAAAACTCGTTTCGCTACCCGAAATGGTCTCAAAAATGACTGGCAAGACCGCCAAGATATTCGGTATACCTGATAGAGGACTGATAAAGGAAGGCTACTGGGCGGACATCGTGATCTTTGACTACGATAAGATGAGGTCGAACATGGATTACAAGAAGCCTGACGCCAAGCCCACCGGAATATCGAAAGTAATCGTCAACGGGGTCATCGCGTACGAAGAAGGAGAGGCAACTGAGACACGCCCAGGGAGAGTGATTGAGCCATGATGTCAGACAAGAGGATCAAATCAGAGACTGTCTCATTTTCTCGGGAACTGGTTCAAATACCAAGTTTAAGCGGAGAAGAGAAAGGTGTGGCTGCTCTAGTTCAATGAAAGTGGAAATATGTAAAAAAATTAGAGCTGGTCTACACCAAGATTGAATGCCGCCTCGTTCACCTTCACAGTTTTGGGTGGTACACGGCTCATGACCGCTTCGCGCAGAGCTTCTGTCTCCAAGGGGAGTTCACCGCTCGCTGCTAATGCCCCAAGGAGCACGACGTTCATCGTTCGCTCATTCCCTGCCTTCACAGCCAGCTCAGTAGCGTCGAAAGACACCACTCTCCCCGATATTCTCCCCAAAGCCTCGATCAGCAGAGAGACGTCCGGGTACGCGTCGGCGCCGATGTTCGCGTCCATGGACGGCACCGGGCGTGTGTTGGTGATGATCAACGTCTCCTCCCTGGCGTACTTCAGCGCCAGCCGCAGGGTCTCGTTGGGCTCCAGGCCCAGTAGGACGTCTAGTGACCCGCTGGGGCATAGGGGGCCGTATACATCGTCCCCGATCCTGACGTGGGAGTGCACCTTGCCTCCACGCTGGGCGGCGCCGAACGTCTCGCCGACCCTGACCCTGTAGCCCTGCTTGACGGCGGCTTCCGCCACTATGTGGCTCGCGAGGACGCTGCCCTGGCCGCCGACGCCTGTGACGATGAGGTTGAACTCCTTCAAGCCCATCTCCGCCGCCATCCTAGAACTCACCCTCCCCGACCTTGTCGTGGGCGTTGAACCTGCACACCTCCTCCTGTGCGCATAGACTGCAGCCCACGCAGAGGAGGGGATCGATGAAGGCAGTCCCCTTGCCGCCGGCGGCGTTGGTCTTTGACTCGTCGAACCCGATGGCGGGGCACCCGAGCCAGAGGCATATCTTGCAGCCCGTGCAGCGGTCGTTCACCACGTAGCGTGGCGCCTCCTGGCTTTGGCGGCGGAGCTCTCGGGACCTCTGCAGCGCGCAGACTCTCCGCGGGACCACCACGGAGGGGCCGCCCTCGTGTTCTAAGGCTTCCTTCATAGCGTCGATGGTCTCCTTCAGGTTGTAGGGGTCGACGGTCTCGACGTGCTGGACGCCCAGGGCCCTGCATATGTCCTCGATGGACGGCGTGTACGTGTCCTCGCCGAGCAGGGTCACGCCGGTGGAGGGGTTGGGCTGGTGGCCCGTCATGCAGGTCCACAGGTTGTCTAGCACCAGGATCATCTGCTCGGCCTTGTTGTAAACCGCGTTCGCTATGGGGGCGAGGTTGGTGTGGAAGAACGAGGAGTCGCCGAGTACGCTGACTATCTCGCCGTCCCTGTAGCCGACGTGGTACTGTCCCTGACTGAGCCCGGTCTCGCTGCCCATGACGTACAGCGTGTCCGTCATCTCGTAGGGGGTGGTCGCCCTCCAGCGTTTGGACTCGTCGGTGTCCCCGGCATCTACGGGGGCCGCTGCGATGCCGTAACCGCTCATCTCGTAGCAGCCTATGCCCGTGTTTATGATGTTCACCTTGTCCTGCGGCAGCGCCGTCTTGAGGGCCCAGAAGCTGCCGATGTGGGGGCAGCCCGCGCACCAGGAAGAGCTCCGCGCACACACCAGCCTAGACAGCTCCTCCCTCACGCCAGAGTCTTCGAATAGAGGCGGATCAGCGTCGAGGAACTTTGCCAGAACCGACGCCACCTTATCCGGGTCAAGCTCGTCGACGGCGGGCATCAAATCGTCGGAGAGACGGCCAAGCACCTCGACCCTTCTCCCCAGGCTGTTAACGTGCTGGTGTAGCTGCCTCTCGATGAGGGCTTCGCCTTCCTCGACGCAGAGAACGGCGTCAATCCCATCGAGGAAACGCTTCACCACGTTCTCAGGAAGGGGGTAGGGCATCCCAAGCGTCAGCAGGTGTACGCTGTCACGCTTGCCCAGCCTGTTCAACGCCTCCTTGACATAGTTTGACGCCATTCCCGAAGTAGCTACGCCGAGCCTTGAGCCCCGCCGTGCCCCATGATGCACGTTATACCTGGCGCCCTCGACGACGTCCACCGCCTTCTTCGTCTGCTGCTTCTGCCAGCGGTGCTTCTCGATGGGGCCCGGGGGACCGTACACGTTCCACCTGTACGGGACCTTCCAGTGCTTATCGAAAAGTATCTCGTTGCGTTTCTCCCGTATCTCGCCCAGGCACACGTCCCCCGAGGCGTGGCTCAGCCTGGTGCAGCTCCTCACGATGACGGGGAGCTCCAGCCTCTCCGAGAGGTCAAACGCGTCCCGGGTCATATCCTTGGCTGACTGCTGGTCCCACGGCTCGAGCACGGGCAGCCCGGCCCACAGCCCGGCGAACCGCGAGTCCTGCTCGTTGCTGCTGTACCAGGCCCCGGGGTCGTCCGCGACCACTATGACGAGGCCGCCGCGGACGCCTGTGTAGGGCAGCGTCATGAGCATGTCCATGACCACGTTGAGCCCGGCGCCCTTGCACGCGAACAGCGCTCTGCCGCCGACTATCGCGGCGCCCGCCGCGACCTCGAACGCCACCACCTCGTTGGTGGACCACTCTGCGTGGAAGCCCATCTCCTTCGCCGCGTCCGCGATGTACGGCATTATCTCAGATGAAGGGGTGCCTGGGTAGGCGGCTCCGAGCTGGACGCCCGCCTCGATGGCCCCCCTGGCTATCGCCTCGTTGCCCAGCATGAGCACCCTCTTGCCGGGCTCGTCTTCAGTAACCGACATTTCACTCTCCTCCATGATTACTCCTGTATAGACGGTACCTGTTCATGTACCCCAGCGCCGTTATCGCCCTTTCCGGCGTCGGATAGACCGGGACGCCGCTTCTCTGGAGGGCGTCGACCTCGACCTTCTGGACCTCCGCACCGCCCAGGTAGTTCACCGCCACGGGGACGCCCTTCTCCTCGGCCTTCTCCACTGCCTCCCCCATGAGCTCGACTGTGCCCGGTATGGGGTCACCGAAGACCACGAGGATCATGTCCGCCTCGCCGCTCTCCAGCGCGACCTCCAGCGCGTCTCTGTACATCCCGGGCTCGGTGAGGGCGTTCCCGGTCAGGTCCAGCGGGTTCCTAAGTATGCAGTAGTCAGGCAGGGCGTCGTTGAGCCGGTCCACGGTTTCCCGTGAGAGCGCGCTCAGGGTCAGCCCCGCCTTCTCCGAGGCGTCCGATGATAGGATGCCCGCGCCTCCCGAGCTAGTCACCACGAGAAGGTTGGGGCCCCTCGGGACAGGCAGCATCGAGAAAGCCTTCGCGGCGTCCAGGAGCTCCTCCAGGCTCTCGACGCAGATGCCTCCACTCTGGGATACGGCCGCCTCGAAGACCTCGCCGCTTCCAGCCAGCGAGCCCGTATGGGCCAGCACCGCCTTCCTGCCCGCCTCCGTCTTTCCGCCCTTCAGAATGAGCACGGGTTTGCTGGCGGAGGCGCCTCTAACAGCCTTCATGAGCTTCCTGCCCTCGTCTGTGCCCTCGGTGTACACCACGATGACGCGCGTGCCCTCGTCGCCACCGAGCCATGAGACGAGGTCCGCCTCGTCGACGTCCGACTTGTTTCCGAGGGCGACTGACTTGCTGTACCCGACGTGGTTGTCGACGAGATGGGACGGCGCTTCGAGGGCGATGGAGCCGCTCTGCGAGATCACGGCGACGCCGCCCACCCCCTTCACCAGGGGCCAGGTCGCGCAGAAACCTGAGACCGGGTTGCTGACGCCCTGACAGTTAGGGCCGACGACTCTGATGCCTCCCCTGGCAGCGGTCTCCAACACCGTCTTCTCCAGCTCGGCGCCCTCGGGGCCTATGTCCTTGAAGCCGCTTGAGATTATCACGGCGCCTCTGACGCCCTTCTGGACGCACTCCTCCATGACGCCGTGTACATACCTGGACGGCACCACCACGACCACGGCGTCCACGTCTCCCGGCGTGTCCAGAACGCTGGGGTAGGCTTTTAGCCCCAGTATCTCTCCCCCGCGGGGGTTGACCGGGTAGACTGGGCCCTGGAACCCTGCGTCGACTATGTTCCTGAGTATCTTGTGCCCTATCTTGTCGGGGTTGGCCGACGCGCCTATGACGGCGACCGAGGACGGGTCGATCACCGCGTCGAGGTCGTCAGCGGGCTCCACGGCGCCCTCCACGTAGTCTTCGTCCCCCAATATGATCCTGGCGTCGACTATCTTCGCCGAGTCCCCGTAGGCCATGACGGGGTTGAGGTCTATCGCGGCGATGCCCGGGTTCTCAAGCATCAGCCTGGACGTCTTGACGATCACATCCGCTAAGATCGTTTTGTCCACCATGGGCAGGCCCCGCGCCCCTTCCAGGACCCCGCGGGACTTTATCTCCCCCATCATCTTGACCGCCTCGTCGTGGCTTATGGGCGCCACCCTGAAGGAGACGTCCTTGACTATCTCGGTAAGTATCCCGCCGACGCCGAACATGACCGTGGCGCCGAACTGGGGATCCCTAGTGGCTCCGACGATCACCTCCACCGATGGGGCCGCCATCTCCTCCACCAGGACGCCGCGTATCTCGGCCCCCGGGACCTTCTCTTCGACGCAGTCGATGACCCGGTCGTAGCTTGCGCTCAGCATGTCGTCGTCGCCGACGCCGAGGGCCACGCCCCCTGCGTCAGACTTGTGGAGGACCTGGGGTGAAACGATCTTCAGGGCGACAGGGAACCCGATCTCGTTCGCGGCCTCGATGGCACCCTCCTTATCCTTCGCGACGCGGTGCCTGGTCGTGGGCAGCCCCATATTGGAGAGCACGTCCTTGGCTTCGTGCTCAAACAGGGCTAGCCGCCTCTGTTCTCTTGCTTCGTCGATGATCTTCTTCACGTTGCACATGTTCTACACCATTACGCGTGTGAATGGGTTTTTATCATCTTCTCGGGTAGCCGCCCTCTCGCCGCGTGGACCTCGTTAAACGCTCTTCATACTCTGAGCTTGCCTGCGACCAGCTTAATGGTTTTTCATTGTTTCCCCGTTCAGCTCCCCGTTACACCGCGTGTTCACGGGTGTTCACCAAATCCATGGCCACGCCTTGGTTCCATCAATAGTCTTATCCTCGTATCAAACAAGTTGTATCCGCCATGAAGGTATTCATCAGCGTCGACATAGAGGGCATCAGCGGCGTGGTGGACTCCACGATGACCAGCCGGAGCCAGCCGGACTACGAACGCGGCCGCGGGCTCATGGCCGCCGACGTCAACGCTGCCATCGAGGGCATACTGAGCGTGGACCCGGACGCCGAGATCACGGTCTGCGACGCCCACGGCGGCATGAACAACATCGACCCCGAGGTCCTGCACAAGAGGGCCGTCCTAGTTAGGGGCCGCCCCAAGCCCCAGAGCCAGATGGCGGGGCTGGACTCCACCTACGACGCCGCCTACTTCATCGGGTACCACGCCAAGAAGGGCACCCACAAAGGCGTCCTCAGCCACACCTACAGCGGGGGGAACGTGGAGAGCCTCCACATCAACGGCGTGGAGGTAGGCGAGACAGCGATGAACGCGGGCATCGCGGGCTACCACGGAGTCCCCCTCGTCTTCCTCGCCGGCGACAAGGCCACCACCCTAGAAGCCAAGCAGCTCGACCCCGACATCGAGACCGTCGCCACCAAGGAAGCCATCGGCAGGGTCGCTGCCAAGTGCCTCCACCCCGAGGCATCGAGGCAGATGATCACGGAGGGCGCGGCGCGGGCCCTGAAGAAGAATGTCAAGCCCCACGTCGTCGAGCCCCCGGTGGAGTTCAGGATAAGGTTCACGGACGCGAGGCGCGCGGACGCGGCGTCATTCATCCCGACGGCCCAGCGACTAGACGGTAAAACCGTCTCGATAACTCACAGCGACTACGTCAAGGCCTACCATGGGTTCCTCGCGGCGGTGATGTGCGCCACCAGCGTCAGCTAACCCCATTTTTCCATGCAGAGACTGGCACCCCTTAAAGCCTCTGAGTCATCCATACGATCATGAGGATCAGCGTCCCCCCTTGGCTCGCCCTGCTGCTCCTGGCGCCGGCCATGGGCGAGCTCCTCTCGGGCTCGTCGCCCCCATCAGAGTTCTTCCAGCCCTTCGGGTTCACCGTCATGGTAGCCCTCTACGGCTGCGGCGCCCTGGTGTGCAGGGAGCTCAAGGTGCGGTGGAGGAAGGGAGTCGGCACCCTGATCCTGCTGGGGTGCGGCTACGGAGTCCTAGAGGAGGGCCTCATGGTCGCCAGCTTCTACAACCCCGCTTGGATGGACCTCGGCGTCCTGGCGGGCTTCGGTCGGGCACTGGGAGTGAACTGGGTGTGGGCTGTGGAGCTCACCATCTACCACGCCCTCTTCAGCGTGACGACGCCGGTGCTCCTCGTTGAGCTGGCGTATCCGTCCCGCAAGTCGACGCCGTGGCTCACCGACCGGCGGCTCAGGATCGTGGCCGCCGTCCTGCTCCTAGACGTCGCGGCCGGGTTCATCCTCTTCGCGTCGATGCTGGGCTTCTGGCCGCCTGTGGCCCAGTACATCCTAGGGATAGCGGCTACGCTGGGGTTCATTTACGCGGCATATCGCCTGCCTGGCGACTGGGCGAGAAGGGGAAACAGACCCATGCGCCTCCCCGTCTTCTACACGGCGGCGGGGTTCTTCGCGGCACTGGCGTCCGCGCTGACGTTCGGGTGGCTGCCCTCCATGTCAGACAGCTTCACCCACCCTCTCCTTGTCTGCGTGGTTGGCTTCTGCTTGGTCTACGGCGTCGTCAGGTACCTCGCGGGCTTCAAGTGGCGTGAGGCGATGAGGAGCCACCTCATGGGCCTCGCCTCGGGCCCGGTGGTGCTCTTCATACTAGTCTCCCCCCTCCAGGAGCTCGACGCGTCGAGACCCGACGACACCTCCGGCATGATCATCGTCGGGGCGGCGTTCCTGCTCCTCCTCGCGTCTCTATGGCTGAAGATCAGACGAAACGACACCCACCTATCAGGGATCACGGCGACGAAAACCCAAGAACCTGAATAATAATACGAAATCAAATAGAGAGATGTTAGGCCCTCGGCTAACCTTCCTCGTACCGGAAGATATCCTCGATGGCCGTGTCGAAGTAGCAGGCCAGCTTGAACGCCAGCTCGAGGCTGGGGTTGTACTTGCCGGACTCTACGGCGTGGATTGTCTGACGCGTCACCTCCAGTTCTTCGGCCAGCTGCTCCTGCGTCACGCCCTTTATCGCCCTCAGCACCTTCAGGGTGTTCTCCACGGGCTAGCCCCCCAGCCGGTTGTCGTAGTACCAGTTGAAGAACGCGTTGACGCCCAGGATTATGTTGGCGAGGAACGCCATCATGTACCCAAGCTCCCTGTTGGCCGTGTACCCCCAGTAGCTGGTCTCGATGAGCCCTATGCCGATCACCGCCAGCAGGACGGTCACCAGTCCGAGGGTGGCGCTAGCCGCCTTCTCCCTGACTATCTTGGTTCTCTCGTCGTAGAGGACCTCGTCCACCCTCTTCTTGGCTGTGTATAGCACCGCCGTCCCAAGCAGCACCCCGCCCAGGGCAAGCGCCCACGTGTTCCTGAGGACGCTCACCGCCATTATTATGGCTATGAGCGCCGCTACTGCGGCTCGTACCCTGTTGTATGTCTCCTTATCCATACTCATCACGTAAAACATTCTTTACATATTGTAATATAAACTTTACTAATTGTATAACTATCTTTACAATGGGTTGTTGTTCCCACCGTCAATTCAACTACCCAGTAAACGGCGTGATGCACCTCAAAAATAATACAGGCATCTTTTAGTTGAAACTAGCGGAAAAACGCTGCTAGTAAATATTATATGTATTTCGCATACAATGAAATTAGGCTCATATCCATAGCTTGGATGCGGAGCCTTCTAAGGAAGGAGAAACATGGGAAAGTTCGCGTACTACATAGTATACGGAAACATAGCCCCTAAGGCCGAGGAGAGCATAGAGGACAGCTTCAAGAAAATAGAGAAAGTGCTCAAGAAATATGGGCTGGAGCTAGCTTTCTGGGGCCACCCGTGGGGGACCACGGAGGACACGGTCTACGTCATCAAGGGCGACATAGACAAGTACGAGGCGCTGATGCTGAAGGAGGACTACTCCGAGGCGACATCAATCGTCACAGGCCAGAAGACCCACATAGTGTACGTCAGGTGAAGGAGATGACGGCCTACAAGTATCTCTGGTTCATCAAGTGGAGCAACGAGTCCCAGAAGAGGGCGGAGAAGGACCCGGAGCTCTTCAACAGGTGGATGGAGAAACACAACAAGCACTGCGAGAAGAGCGGCGTCAAACTCGTGTTCGCCGGCACACCCTACACGACGATAGAGGAGTCTGTGTTCTGCTACGAGACCGAGATGCCCCTCGACGAGTTCCAGGCGTTCAAGCAGGTACTCTATAACCTAGACCGCACCCTCATCGACTACGCCAAGACCATAACGGTGGTACCCTACTAACCACATTTTTTTTAATTTATTGCAGTTTGCACGGCTAAGTAGTTCATGGTTCCCCATAGCTTAGGGTGAAAACCTTATCCAGACGCCGCCGAAGAGACTACGTGAACATCATGAGTCTAGACCGGTACGAGTACGGGGTCTGCGGCGTCTACTGCGGCCAGTGCCCCAGCGGGAACGGCAGGGTGCGGTACGCCGCCGGCGAGCTCAAACGCCTCGTGGACACCACCCGGTACGGCTGGCTCAAGGAGGCCGTCAAGAGCTTCAGCTTCAGCGAGTTCAGGAAGGGCCTAGAGTGGTTCAGCCAGGCACAGTGCCCGGGCTGCCTCGGCGGAGGAGGAGCCCCGTGCCCCAACAGGGGGTGCGCCGAGGAGAAGGGGCTCCGGAGCTGCCTGGAGTGCGACGACTACCTCGCCTGCAGCCACACCGAGTACATGAGGGACACCTACCCCTTCGTGGTTGACCACCACCGGCGCGTAGAGGAGGTGGGCCTGGAGAGGCACCTCGAAGAGGAAGAGCAGCGGGCCAGAGCCGGCGTCGACCTCATGGGACACCTCGAACGAAGGTACTGCAAGACGGTGGAGATAGAGGACGAGTGACTCTCACCCTCGAAGAGAAGATAGGCCAGATGCTCGTCGTCGGCTTCCACGGCCACGAGCCGCCGCGGCACATTCTGGACTGGCTACGGGAGGGACGCGTAGGCGGCGTAATACTGTTCGCCCGCAACATAGACACCCCCAGACAGGTCGCCGACCTCACGGACAAGCTTCATCGAGCCTCTAGGCGCACCATACTCGTCGCCATCGACCAGGAAGGCGGGGTGGTGGCCCGGCTCCGCGAAGGATTCACCGAGAGCCCCGGGGCCATGGCCCTCGGAGCCGCAGACGACGCCAAGCTCACCGAGGAGGTCTCCACGGTCCTCGCCGCCGAGATGCTGGCCCTGGGCGTAAATTGGACCCTAGCCCCGGCCATCGACCTGACCCATAACATCCACAACCCCAGCGTAGGCGTCCGCAGCCTTGGATCGGACCCGCTGCATGTCAGGAGGCACGCGTTGGCGCAGGTGCGGGGCTTCCAGGAAACCGGCGTAGCCGCCACCGCCAAGCACTTCCCGGGCAAGGCCAACACGCCGGTGGACCCCCACGTGGAGCTGCCCGTAATCGATGGGCCCCTCGACGACATGTGGGAAACCGACCTGGTCCCGTTCCGCGCCGTCTGCGACGCGGGCGTCGCCGCGGTGATGATCACCCACGTACAGTTCAAGGCCCTTGAGCCCGTGTACCCGAGCACCCTAAGCCCCGCCGTCATCCAGGGGCTCCTACGCCGCGACATGGGCTACAGGGGCCTCGTCACAGCGGACTGCATGGAGATGAAGGCAGTCACCGACGCCTACGGCCCCGGGGAGTCAGCCGTCCAAGCGGCCACGGCCGGCGCCAACCTAGTCCTCTTCAGCCACACCCGGGAGTACCAGGAGGCCGCCTACGACGCCCTGCTGGACGCCGCACGCACGGGTCGCCTGCCAATGGAGAAGGTGGACCACTCCGTGGAACGGATAAACGAGGTGAAGGAGCGTTTCACCTCCGATGGATGGCCGCCGTTAACCGTGATCCGGCAGCGGAGCTACCTGGAGGCCGTGGAGAGGGCGTCGAGAGCGGGAACGGTGCTCCTGAGGGTCACGCCCAGCCTTCTGCCGCTTTTACCTGAGGCTCGGGTCACGGTTATCGAGTTCGCGTCGAGCCTCGAAAAGGAAGCCGTGGAGCAGGGAAAGGAGACGGCGTTCGTCAAGCATCTTAGAGACAGACACCTCATCGTGGAAGCCGTCGCGATGGACCCGTCTACTCCCACCGAGGGGCAGCTGGAGCAAGCCCAGAGGCTCGCCGAGGCCGCGGAGACGCTGGTCCTGGCTACGCGGAACGCGCACCTGTACCCGGCTCAGCTGGAGGCGGCCAATTCCCTGCTCGCCGCGGGGAAGCCCTGCATCCTGGTCTGTCTGCGAAACCCCTACGACGCCGGAGCCTTAGACGCCGACGCCGTTCTCCTCACCCTCGGGGACGCCGCGCCCAGCCTCGAGGCCGCCGCCGAGGCCCTCGTGGGCGGCTATGAGCCATCGGGAAGGCTGCGCGTCCCCCTCACCATGAGCTGAGGCGGCGAAGAGACTAGATGATGAACTCCTCGCGCTCCACTCTGCGGGAGTGGACCCCCAGGTCGGCGACCCTGAAGCGGCGGCCACCGTAGAGTTCCGCCTCGGGTTCCTCAACGTAGAGGGAGGCGGCGATCCTGCCGAGGGCGTCGCTCTTCATGATGCCGCTGCCGCTGGCCGCCCCCACGTATATCATGCCGGGAGCCGGGGCGACCACGGGGATGCCGTCATAGCCGTTGATGGCATACTGGCCCGCCCACATGTTCACAGGCCTGACGTCCTTGAAGCACGGCAGGTACTCCACGAGCACGTGGTAGATATCGTCCGTGTAGTAGCTCTCCTCCGGCTGAGGGTCGTCCTCCACCCCGAAGCGGCGGCCCAAGTTGTCGGCGCAGCCCACCCATATGCTGCCCTCCGAGACCTCGGCCTTCAGGTAGACCCCCGACTTGGGGAGCACAGACAGCGGCAGGGCGCCCACCTTGTTGAGCCCCTTTACCTCGAAGAGGCCACCCAGCCTGGGGTCCTTGAACACGAAGATGTGCCTCTTCTTGGGCCGCATCATGGCGTCGAACCCTATGGGGTCCAGGAGCCTCTCGGCCCAGGCGCCGGTGGCCATAACCGTGGTGCCCGCCCTGATCTCCTCCTTGCTGGTCTCGGCGCCCTTCACGGCGGTGTCCTGCCAGACGAAGGGCTCGCCGGGTATGCCCAGCTCCTCCTCGGGCTCAAGGATCAGCCTATCGGCCTCGGCGCCGTCGAACACCTCGCCCCCCGCCTCGAGGAACATCCGCTCGTAGCACCGGACCAGGAGGTCGGCGTCCATGCTGCCGCACTTCACGCCCTGCATGGCCACGTCCACGGGCTCCAGGCCCAGGAGCTCGGCCTCCTCGTCGCCAGTGAAATCCGTCACGAGGCCCGGCACCATGTCGGTGAGCCCCTCGTCGAAGAACCGTAGCTCCACGCCCAGCCGGGTCATGGAGTCGAGCACCGGCTTGAGGCGGCGGTGCTGCCCCTCGCTGAACAGCCAGAGGTAGCCGATGTGCTCCAGCTTCAGGTCGTAGCCCAGGTCGCGCTGAAAGTGGCTGAACGCGTCGATGGTCGAGTCCGCCAGAAGGTAGTTGGTCTTCGAGGTGAACACGTTCCTGAAAGCGCCCTCGCTCTTGGCGCTGTTCCCCTGCCCGGGCCCGCCGAGCCTGTCTATGAGGACGATCCTGTCGTCTGGCCTCCTCCTCTTCATGTGGTACGCCGAGCTGAAGCCGAGGACGCCTCCGCCGACAACCAGTACATCGGTCTCCATGCATTTATCCCCAAATATAGCGTAATTTAAGTGACGCAGTTACTGCATCGGTATTTAACGTTTAGGAGCCTCCTGAACGGATCAAATCGACGACCGACTTAACCGGGCGCCGGCTGCTTGAGACGGCTCCTATACCTGGTGAACGTGAAGCCCAGCAAGGTGCCCAGGAACCCAAAGACCAGCCCTGCCCTGGTGCCGTCGCTGATGCTGTTCACGACTAGAACCACGACGTTGCTCTCCACCCCCCTGAACCATACTAACAGGCCGTGCAGTATAGACGCGACCATAGACGCCGCAGCCGAGGCGAAGAGCCCGGCCGCGAAGCCGCCCAGCCCCTCCTTGCTGAACCCCAGGTGGCACCCCGCCGCGCAACCCACGGCGGCGGCGAACGCCTCCAGCCCACCGCCCCATACAGCGAAGCCGAAGACGCCTCCGACCACTAACCCGGATAGCAGTAAACGGTACCCCTCCCTGACGGGCTTGAGCCACCTAGGCTCCGCGCCCGCCGCCCGGTACACGACGGCCAACCCGACAAGCCACGCCAGGAACCAGACCCCCCATAAGGCACGTGAGCCTGGGATCATCCCAGTTTCTATTGTGTTGGTGATCACAGCCACGCCGCGCCTTTCTGCCACGAAGACCCTGTCCCCCGTGGAGGTCACGGCTATTTCCACCACGTCTGCACCGGCGTCGTACACCCAGAGGGGCGCCGG
This sequence comes from uncultured Candidatus Bathyarchaeia archaeon, assembly GCA_964347405.1. Lineage (GTDB taxonomy): Archaea > Thermoproteota > Bathyarchaeia > TCS64 > TCS64 > RBG-16-57-9. The sequence goes on from CAYFYM010000248.1 coordinate 13,782, forward strand.
GCGAGGTGTGTAGAGAAAGTACACGCGCCCATCTGCGCCGAGGGCTACGGCGTAGGAGCCGAAGGGGGGCGACCAGATCGACTCGACGGCCGCGGCGACGCTGAGCTCCCTCATGTCCACCTCCAGGTCCCCGGCGAGGACCCAAGCTCTGCCTTCACCCTCGTACACAACCACCCTTGAGCCGTCGCCAGACATTAACACACGTGCGACTGGTGAGGTCGCCCTCCACTCCCAGAGCCTCTCGCCGTCCTCCAGGGACAGCGACGAGACCCGTCCGCCCCCAGAGGGATCGGCTCCACCCACGGCCAACCGGGAAGACTGGGACAGAGATAGAACTCCGTCCGTCAACCCCGTGGAGGAGACCCAGACCGGGTCAGGGTCTTGGATATCGAAGAGGTAGACCCTGCCTGAGGCGTCCAAGGCGGCCACGTGTTTACCGTCGTAGGATATCTCGGCCGTGACGCCGCCCGCCTCCGTCGAGTACTCCCAGAGCAGCCCCTCCCTGTCGGAGAAAAGCAGTATGCTATCCTCGACAGAGGCTAGCAAGTAGACGGTGGGCGGGATGCCGCCCAAGGAGTGGACCCCCAGTATGCGGCCGCCCTCCAGCCGCCGGCTCCACCTGGGCGCGTTGACGCCTACTCCGAGGGAGCGGAACAGGGAGACGGTGTGGTTGTCGTCCATGGCCAGGACGTAGCCTCCCTCCGACGACACGAGGATGGAGGACACCGTTGAGCCACCCTCGTAAACCCACTGGGGAACCGTCTTGCCCTTCTGGTAGTAGGCTACGGCGCCGTCGGCCGTCCCCACGGCCAGGGCGTCGCCCCAGTTCGAGGCATCGAAACACGTCACGGCCTCCATGCTGAGGTATGTGGTCGTCGGCGTCCTCTCCCGCGCCGTGTGGTTGAAGACATAATATGCTAGACCAGACTCCAACAGCAGTAACAATAAGACGGCGTAGGTTATGCGGCGGCTCATATTGCTGGCTCAACCCATGTCTCTATGTAGATAAAACATGTGCAGCGCCGAGGAACTCGGTCACGCATTACCTTTCACGGGCTCCCTCAGAAACGTGTGCACGACCACCGCAGCCGAAACCGAGGCCAGAGCGGAGAAGTAGAAAGGCCAAGCAGCCCCAACTCCCTCCCACAGGGCCGCGCCTATCAGCGGCGACACCGTGAGAGCGACGCCTGGAACCACGTTCATGGCCCCGTAGGCCCTGCCACGCCTCTCCTCGGAGGCTATGTCCACTACTATGGCCTCGAGGGCCGGCTGCTGCACGTACGCGAAGAGTGTATCGAACATCCCGATCAGCAACACCTGCCTGAACCCTGTGGCCGCCGTGAAGGCCAGGATGAAGAAGGGGCGCACCGAGTAGCTCAGCAGCAGGCTGATCCTTCTACCGAACCTGTCTATCATGCGCCCGGTGGGTAGCCTCGTCAGGATGCCCACCACCCCCATCCCCCCAGAGATCAGCCCCCACTCAGCCATCGAGAGCCCAATCACGCCGGTGGCGTATACGACGGCGTACTGCGTAATGACACCCACAGCCAGTGAGTATAGAAACGCCCCTAGGAGAACCACCTGAAGGGCCCCTAGGGTCCTCACCGGCTCAAACGTTTCAAGGAGGACCATGCGTAGACTCTGCTCCTCGCCGGGGCCGTGTTGAACTGTGAAGTCATCACTAAGATAACGCCATCGGCAGGTGCTCGCTAACAGCATCACCGTGCCCGAGACTAGGAAGAAGACACGCATGCCGGGGAGGAAGCCGGCGCGCTCTAGCATGAACCCGCCTAGCACAGGCATGGTCATCGAGAATGCAGCGAAGAGGGTGTGGATGGTGGCGAACGCCGTCGCTCGCCTCTCGGGCTCAACGGAGTCGGCGAACATGGCCTGCCTAGCCGGCAGAACGATGTTGGTGAAAGCCTCCAACACGACGCCTGGGACTAGGTGCCACCACTTGGTGGCGAAGAAGTAGATGAAGGGCGCGAAGGAAGCCACGAGGCCGCCCCACACCACCAGCCTCTTCCTCCCCATCCGGTCCGTGAGGTACCCGACCGGCGGCTGAAGGACGATGCGGGTGAGCCCGAGGACGAAGCCTAGGAAGCCCAGAGCCGGCAGAGACGCGCCGATGTCGAGGACATAGAGAGACCAGAAGGGGGAGACGAGGAACAGGACACCCTGGCCCACGGACTCGGTGACGGAGAGAACCAGCGCGTTCCTCCCCATCCCGAGAAAGCCTTCGTTCTGTCCCTCGACCATGTGATCGCCTTAACGTGGATACATTATAACCTGATAATACCTTTAAGCCTGATTTACTAATTTTCGTTAAATTTCTGATGGTAACAGCTATTACCCATCCAGGAGCCATAGTGGTAGGAGCGTTCTCATCGAGTTGGAAAACAAGATACTGTTCATAGGCTGGTTCCCGGAGTGGCCCAAGGACATCGCAGAGCCGGGGACAACGCTGGTGGGAACCGGGTTTGACTCCGGCACCACGCACCTGGAGTACGAGTTCTACGAGCACCTGGCCATCCACAGCGTCATCGAGAAGACGGTGAACGCGGAGAAGGAGGGCTTCGACGCCGCTGTGATAGGGTGCTTCTATGACCCGGGGCTCAGGGAGGCCAGGGAGTTGGTGGAGATACCCGTGGTGGGCGTCTGTGAGGCCAGCCTTCACGTCGCGTCCATGCTGTCCGCGGGCAGGTTCTCGGTCCTCGTGGGGCGGCGGAAGTGGATACCCAAGATGGCGGACAACGCCAAGGTCTACGGCTTCGAGGACCGGATAGCGTCGTGGAGGGTGCTGGACCTCACGGTGCCTGACATGCACGACGTGGAGAAGACCCAGGCCGCCATACTCAGGGAGGCTCGGGGGGCCGTGGAGGAGGACATGGCCGAGTGCGTCGTCCTGGGCTGCACGGGGATGGCGGGGCAGGCGAGGAAGGCGCAGGAGACGCTCGGCGTACCCGTCCTGGACCCCGTGCTGGTGGGGGTGAAGGTGGCGGAGCTCAGAGCCATCCTGTGGAAAAGGCACGGCATATCCCACAGCAAGATCGGTGGATACGAGGCGCCCCCCGTGAACGAGCTTGAGCTCATCTGGCGGCGGATCTACGGTGAAAAGAAGAAATAAAGCGCGCCCTCGTAGGCTGCCTCACTCGGGCATGGTGTGGCACTTGACGAAGTGCCCGGGCTCCACCTCGACCATGGGCGGGTCCTCCCTCATGCACCTCTCGGTGCACTCGTTGCACCTCGGGTGGAAGTAGCAGCCGCTGGGCACGTTCACCGGGCTCGGTATCTCGCCCCGTGACACCACCTTGTCGGGCTTCACCGCCTCCTCCTCCCTCGTGATGACGGGGATCGATGACAGCAGCATCTTGGTGTAGGGGTGGAGGGGCTTGCTGAAGAACTCGCCGGTGGGCGCCACCTCGCACAGCTTACCCAGATACATTATGCCTACACGGGTGGCCACGTTCCGCATGAGGCTCAGGTTGTGGGTGATGAACAGGTACGAGAGGTCGAGCGTCTCCTGGAACTCTATGAGCTTGTTTATTATCTTTGCCTGCATCGAGACGTCGAGGGCCGAAGTGGGCTCGTCGAGGGTCACGAACGTGGGGTTCGTCGCGAGGGCCCGGGCTATGGCGACCATCTGTTTCTCGCCGCCGCCGATCTTCGTGGGCTGCCTGTCCAGGTAGTCCCGGGGGAGCTCCACCATGTGTAGGAGCTCTATCACCCGTTTCCTGCGCTCCTCTTTGGCGATGCCGTGTACTCGGAGCGGGAGCTCTATGATCTGCTCGATGCTTCTCTTGGGGTTCAGGGAGGTTCCTGGGTCCTGGAACACCATCTGCATGTCCTTCTTGAGGCTGAGGGGCCTCTTCTTGATGCCCGTGGAGATGTCCATCTCCCTGTAGGTTACCTCGCCCGCCGTCGGCGTGTATATGCCCATCAGCGTGTAGGCGGTGGTGCTTTTGCCTGAGCCGGACTCGCCGACGAGGCCGAAGGTCTCGCCTTCGTTTACGGTGAAGCTGATGCCGTCCACGGCCCTCACGGTGCCTTCGTCGGTGGCGAAGTACTTCTTGAGGCCCTTCACGGCTAATATTTCCTTGCTCATTTCACCGTCCCCCGTATAGGTAGCAGGCTACCTCGTGTCCGTCACCCACCTTGTAGAAGGGGGGAGACTTTTCGCGGCACTCGGGCTTCACGTGTGGGCACCGGGGGTTGAACCTGCACCCCGTCGGTGGGCTGAGATAGTTGGGTATCCTCCCGGAGATGCCCATGGGGATGCCGCCGCCCGTGAGCTTCGGCACAGCCTCGAAGAGGGCCTTGGTGTATGGGTGGAGGGGGTCGTTGAACAGGTCCTCTGTGTTGGCTGCCTCCACCATGCTCCCCGCGTACATGACGTACACCCTGTCCACGAGGCCCTTGACGGCCCCCAGCGCGTGGCTGATGAGTATGATCGAGGTGCCGTGGTCCTCGACTAGGTCCCCTAGGAGCCTCAACACCTGGTCCTGGATGGTGACGTCGAGGTTGGTGCCGGGCTCGTCGGCTATCAGGAGGTTGGTGGCCGAGACCAGGGCCATGGCGATGCATATCCTCTGCCGCATGCCGCCGCTGAGCTGGATGGGGTAGCTGTTCATGATCCTCTCGGGGTCAGGCATCTGGACCTCCTTCAACACCTGAACCGTCTTCTCATGGATCTCTTCCTTCGTTACCTTCCTGCCGAGGGAGAGCTGGTTGTACTTGATTATGTCACCGATCTGGTTCCCCACCTTGAACACCGGGTTCAGGGCGGCGGTGGGGTCCTGGAAGATCATGGATACTGTTCTCCTCCGCATCATCTGCAGGTCCCGCTGACTCATCTTCAGGACGTCCGACCCCTCGAGATAGATCTCGCCGCCCACTATCTCGGCGGGGGGTATGGGCAGTATCTTCATTATCGACTTGACGGTGGTGGTCTTACCGCACCCGGCCTCGCCTATGAGCCCCACCTTCTCGCCTTTGGCGACCCTGAAGTTCACGCCGTTGAGGACCCTGGTCACGCCCTCGTAGATGTTGAAGTTGACGTATAGGTCCCGGATGTCTACTATGTTCTCGCTCATCATCAGTCACCCGCAAGCATGTCGCGCACGCCGTCCCCTAGGAGGTTGAAGCCGAGGATGATCACTACTATGAACAGAGCTGGGAAAAGGCTGATCCACCACTGCGCTGGGATGTACTTGGAGCCGTCCGAGACCATGGTGCCCAGGTCCGGCGTCGGCGGCTGGGCGCCGAGCCCAACGAAGCTCAGCGTGGAGCCGATGAGTATCACCCAGGCCACGTCCAGGGTCATCTTGGTGAATATGGTGGAGAGGCAGTTGGGAAATATCTCCCCGAAGAGGATGTGAAAAGTGCTCGCCCCGGTGACCTCGGCGGCCTGTACGAAGTACTCGTTCCTTATGGAGGACGCTGCGCCGTAGACCAGCCTCGTGTACCATGGCCACCACATGACCGTCACCGCCAGCATCGCGTTGTAGAGGGTGGGCTCCAGCATGGAGCAGACGGCGAGGGCCAACACCATCGATGGTACGCTGAGGAAGACATCGGCTACCCTCATTATCGCGGTGTCCACCCAGGTGTCCCTCATATAGCCGGCGATGAGCCCCAGCAGGACGCCGGGCGGCGTAGCCACCGACAGCACCGAGACCGCCATCACCAGGCTGTATCTGAACCCGAAGAATATCCTGCTCAGTATGTCCCTGCCCGCCATGTCGGTCCCGCAGAGGTGCTGCCAGCTCGGCGGCATCTTCGCGTTCTTGAAGTCCACGTATACGAAGGCATGCTCCGGGTAAGGCGCGAAGAAGTCGGCGAATATAGCGATGAGGATGATCGCCAGAACCACCGCAAGGCCCAGGATCGAGAGAGGGTTCCCCGAGAACTTGTACCAGTTCCGCTTCCAACGCTCCACAAGTAGCTCGGTGTTCATCTCAGGCCCCCCTCAGCTTCATCATTATCCTGGGGTCCAGGTACGCCGTGATCAGGTCCACAATGATGTTCATGAACGCGAAGAACACGCCTATGAGCATAACTACGCCTACGATGGCGTTGATGTCGTTGCTGAGCATGGCGCTCATCCCGTACCTGCCGAGACCTGGCCAGTTGAATATGGTCTCGACTATGAAGGAGCCGCCCATGGACCCGGCGATGTCCATCCCCATGACAGCCACAGTTGGGATCAGCGATGGCTTCAACAGGTTCTTCAGCGTTATCGTCCTCTCGGGTATCCCGAAAGACCTCGCCGCCATTATGTAGTCCTTGTTTAGGTTCTCCACGACGCTCGCCCTGGTGATCCTTGCCTCCTGTGCCAGCCGGCTGATGACCAGCGAGGTCCCTGGCAGCACCATGTGGTAGAACGCGTCCCTGAAGACGTCTAGCTTGCGCGCGAGTAGCGAGTCCACGAGCAGCAGCCCGGTGACCTTGGACGGCATGGCCACGCCTGAGCTGAGCCTCCCCAGGGTGGGGAACCACCTGAGGACGTACCCGAATATGAAGACGGACATGATCGCCCAGACGAAGCTTGGGATGGCGATGCCTATGTAAGATATGACGCGGACGATGTTGTCCCAGAGGCTGTTCGCGTACTTGCCCGAGGTGACGCCGAGTATGATGGCG
>CAYFYM010000249.1:0-4472 GCA_964347405.1 uncultured Candidatus Bathyarchaeia archaeon
AACTGCTTCGGGCCCCCCGGCGCCGAGGCCGAGCCCCGAATGATCCTCCGCGAGGAGCTGGAGGAACACGCCGACAAGGTGGTCGTCGACAAGCTGGGAAACATATTCTTCCACCACAACGGAGACGACGACGCCCCCCTCATCATGCTCGCCGCCCACATGGACGAGGTCGCGTTCCTCGTCACCCACATCGAGGACACCGGGTTCCTCAGGTTCCACACCTGGGGCATCGTGGACAACGTCCTACCCGGCCAACGCGTCCTCCTCAAAGGCAGGACAGGCGACCTCCACGGGGTGCTGGGCACCAAGCCGCCCCACGTCCTCACCGAAGAAGAGCGCAAGAAGGCCGCACCCAAGGACGAGCTGTTCCTCGACATAGGCGCCATGACCCGCGAAGAAGCCGAGGGGAAAGGCGCCCACATAGGGATGACCGGCGTATTCGACGTCGAGTTCAAGGACCTGGGCGGCGGCTACCTCTGGGGCAAGGCCTTCGACGACCGCGTCGGCTGCTACGTCATGGCAGAGGCGTTCAAGTGGGCCCGGGACACCAGCTACAACGTCGTCGCCGTCGGCACCGTCCAGGAGGAGGTCGGCCTCCGCGGCAGCAAGACCGCCGCCTGGCAGGTGGACCCCGACTACGGGCTTGCGCTGGAGAACACGTTCGCCATGGACATGCCCGGGGTGCCCCAGCACAAGCAGAGCGCCGGCCTCAAGAAGGGCCCCGTCGTGACCATCGCGGACCGCAGCGTCATAGCCCACCCCAAGGTGCTGGGCAGCATAATGGAGGCGTGCGAAGCCGAACAAATCCCGTACCAGTTCAAGAAGATACCGAGCGGCGGAACCGACGCCGGCAGCATACACCTCACCAAGGCGGGGGTGCCCAGCGGAACCGTCGCCAACCCGTGCCGCTACATCCACGGCCCATGCGGCGTCACCACCGCCGAGGACATCGAGAACACCGTGAGGCTGGTCAAGGCGTTCATAAAACACATCAGCAGCTAACCCACACATTTTTTATTGAAAACACTGCGTATCCGCCTAAATCATCAATATATCGTTATAAAAAAATGCATCTAGCTGCGCCCATTCTTGGATCATCGTTGAAATAAGGTTCTGAGTCGATCGCTGCCTTGGTTAGAGTGTTTTACCAGTTGATAGGTTCTTCAGGATCAGTGGCCCAGCCGAGGCGCCCGTTCCTACCGAACCCGTTAACCCTGTACCTCCGTTTAAAGCCTCAATATAGATTGATAAACCTAACCCGGTTCGGGAACCTTTTTATCTAGAGACTCCGCCAATTTAAACGAGCGTCAGAAAAGACGCTTGCATCAAAGTACACTCTCACTAGCAGGGAACCCCGAAGCATGCGGTTCTCCTGCGATCACATCGGAAAGGAAGGGTTTGATTCTATCACGCCCTGGGCTGGACCCAGCATAGGCGTCGGGTGCCCCTGCGGTAAGGGTGACTAGAGTATAGAGAACAGAGATGATCACAGGTGAAAGACACTGAAAAGTTCCCCGGCGCGAAGTACGTGATAAAGGCCACGTTCACCGTTGAAGGCGTCGTGGAGAAGCACGACGTGATCGGCGCCATATTTGGCCAGACCGAGGGCCTCTTCCCCAAAGACTTCGAGTTAAGGGAGCTGCAAAAGTCAGGCAAGATCGGCAGGATCGACATAGAGCTGAACTCAGCTAAAGACAAGACCACCGGCACGGTGATGGCCCCCAGCAGCCTGGACAGGGCCGAGACCGCCGTCATCGCGGCGGCCATGGAGACCGTTGACAGGGTGGGCCCATGCGACGCAAAGCTCAAGATAGAGCACATCGCGGACGTCAGAAGCGAGAAACGCGCCCAGATAGTTTCGAGGGCCAAGGAGCTCATGAAGGAGTGGGTGGTCCAGGAAGGCCAGGAGATCGAGAAGCTCCTCGACGAGGTGCAGAAACAGGACAGGAGGGTGAAGGCCGTCCACTATGGACGGGAGAGGCTGACAGCCACGCCCGACATAAGCAGGAGCAAGGAGATAATAGTCGTAGAGGGACGAGCAGACGTTAACAACCTGATAAAGAGCGGGATCAAAGGCGTCATCGCCCTCGAGGGCGTGAAGGTGCCGAACACCATCAAGAACCTTGCCAGGAAGAAGGAGATCACCGCCTTCCTCGACGGCGACAGGGGCGGAGACCTCATACTGCAGGAGATGCTGCAGGTCGCGAAGCCAAAGTACGTGGCACGCGCGCCACGGGGCAAAGAAGTCGAGGAGCTCAGCCCCAACGAGATAAAGGAAGCCCTGGGCAACAAGGAGCCCATCGATAAGGCGGTTGCGTCAAGCGAGCTGGCCGGCATAGCGAACGGGCTCCGAGGCACCCTTGAGGCGGTGCTGCTGAAGGAAAACGGGAACCAGGCAGGCAGGATACCCGTAAGCGAGCTCGTTGAAAAGCTGAAGAAAAGCGACGGCGTGAGCGTCGTCCTCTTCGACGGCATCGTCACTGGGAGACTCATCGACACAGCCAACGAGAGGAACGTAAAGACCCTCATAGGCGAACGCGTCGCCGAGGGGGTGCGCATCCCTCGCGGCCTAGAAGTGAGATCCTTCAAAGATCTAAGCTAAACATTTCTCATCATTTTTTTTGTCTCATTCTACGGCGCAGAGCAGGCTTAGTTGCGGCCAGTTGCTTGAAGACGGCTCCGAAGTCCTCGTCGTCAGCCAGGACGCGTTTGACGTATACCCCTGTTCTGCCCACCTTTCCCCTTCTCTCGAGGGTACGCACCCTCTCCTGAACTATCCTCGTATCGACTCCTAGGAGCCCGGCGACGTGCCCCTCCCTCCCTTGGACCGATGACTCCCTGTGCCCCGTCTCCGTCGGCTCTATCAGCATGAGCCTCTTGTCCACGCCGGGCACCCGAGCCTCCGCCTCCAGCTCTCGGTAGCCGAGGGAGCCGGCGTACCTGTAGAACTCGGCCTCGCTGGCCCTGAGTTTCACGAGGGGTAGGCTGTAGCCCCTGTCGGGCTCGGTGTAGAGGTACGCCTTGGCCGCGTAGCTGGGAGTTGCCTGGATGATCTCTCTTCGACGTATGCGGACGCCGCTTCTCTCAAGGACCGCCTGTATTAGCGTGGGCGACGGCGGGCTGGGCATCCACACGTCTACGTCGCTGCCCTCGCTCACGTCGCCCCGGGCTATGCTGCCGTAGACGACGGCGTCGATGTGGGCGTCATACAGGGGCTTCATCATCTCCGCCGCCTCCGCCCTCAGCAGCCGTAAGAGGCGCCAGTGTTCCTCCGTGTACTCTACGTTTAGCTCGTCCAAGTCTATCCAATAGAATCCCTCGGGCGCTCCCCTTATATGTTAAGCATCGGTCTCATATGCTGCATGGATTCGAGTGGCACAGCGACGCTGGCGCTTGTACTGGTGGCTTGGCTCGTCTTCTACCTCGCGGCGAAGAGGCTCAAGCTGGACGAGAGGGGCTGGGTCTTGGAGCCTTACTACGCGCTCTACAAGTCGACGAGGCTGAACGACCTCGTGAAACGGATCGCCGACTGGAGCCCCGGGCTCTGGAGGGTGATGGGGAACGTCGGCGTCGCCGCCAGCGTTGGCCAGGTGAGCTTCATCACGTATATACTGGTGAAGAACCTGTGGAGCTTCTTCTTCGCCCCCGAGCAGGCGTCGCCCGTGCAGCCGCTTATCCCCGGGGTAACCATCAGCGTCAACAGCATGCCCTGGTTCCTCCTGGGGGCAGGCATCATAATACTCACCCATGAGCTGGGCCACGGAGTCATGTGCTTCGTGGAGGGCGTCAAGGTGAAGTCCACGGCCGTGATGCTGGCGATAATAACGTTCGGCGGCGCCGTGGAGCCTGACGAGGAGTCCATGGAGCAGGCGAGCCTCATGTCCAAGATGAGGATATACTCCATAGGGAGCCTGGTCAACCTCGTCACGGGGCTGCTCACTATACCCCTGTTCATAGCCTTCGGGCAGTCCATGCCCGTGCAGCTGATAATCTTCCTCAACTGGGTATACTTCGTGGGGATCAACCTGGCCATGATGAACATGCTTCCCATAGGGCCCCTGGACGGTGGCCAGATGTGGCGCACCTACACCGAGAGGCTTGAAGGCGGGGCCAAGCTTCAGAGCATAGCCACCTACGGCTTCATAGCGCTGATCCTGTCGAACATAAGCCTGAGCCTAGCGAAGTTCGGGTTCGTCCCCATATAAGGGGTGCCCCACGCGCAACGTTTTTACAATGCCTTTGCGAGTGATAGTTGCAGCGGTAGGTAGGACCGGGGAGCTAGCCCTGCCCCCACGCCTCTAACGGGCTACAAGAGGGGTCAGTAACCTTCCAAGGGATCGGGGGCGCGCGGCGTAAGACGCACCTCGCTTCGTCGATGCCCTGCCCCGCGGGGCCGGCGGCTGATCCGTGTGCGGCCGTAGGGCCGCTACTGGGCACTCGACGGGCGAACCTGGCCAGGCCCGGGAGGGAGC
>CAYFYM010000250.1:0-4136 GCA_964347405.1 uncultured Candidatus Bathyarchaeia archaeon
TGGGATAACAGGGTCTTCTTCAACTTCAAGCATCTCGACGAGAACATCGTTAAGCTCATCCGCGACGGCGAGCTCAGCGAGATACTGAGCTCCAGCCGCAGGGAGGAGGTGCTCAGAGAGAAGGCGGGCTGGACCCTCCGCGAGGCGCGGCAGGTGTTCGCCATAAACGAGAACGCCAACATGATGATAGACACCACCGTAGGCATCCAAGGGCTCAGGGAGGTAAAGCAGCATATAAGCGGAGGCTTCCAGTGGGCCCTAGGAAACGGGCCCCTAGCGGGCGAGATAGTCCGCGGCCTTCTCGTCGACATGGTGGATATAAGGCTCCACGAAGACCCGGTACACCGTGGCCCCGCCCAGATGATGCCCGCGGTGCGGCAGGCGCTGTTTGCAGGAATACTCAGCGCCGACCCCACGCTACTGGAGCCCATCTACAAGATACAGGTGCGTGTGCCAGCCACCGAGATGGGGAACGTCACTGGCCTACTCAGTAGGAAGAGGGGAAGTATACACAGCGTTGAACAGGACGGCCCAATAGTAAACGTAATAGGCATGGTGCCGGTGAGCGAGACCCTGGGCTTCAGCCAGGAAATGCGCGCCGCCACCAGCGGGACGGCTTTCTGGCAGATGACGTTCGACCACTGGTCACCCGTCCCTAACAGCATGCTGCTCGACATGATAAAGAAGATCAGGACGAGGAAAGGCATGAGCTCCGATCCGCCGAGGGCCAACGAGTACATCGTCCGCGAGTAGCCCCCAAACTTTTTCCTTTCAACCAATATACCTCATTCTACTGAGGCCGGCGTATGTACAAGAACCGTCGACAGCTGCTAGAGAACGCTTCCACGGAGAAACTTCGAAAGATGCGGGGTGACGCGTTGAACATAATGGAGACTGCGTTAAACTCGGTGGACCCGAAAAACACTGTAATGGAGAAACTGCAGGTAATCGAGGGAAACATGATGGTCGATGGCTTCACCAAGCCCCTAGGCGACGTAAGGAGGGTACTAATCGTAGGAGGGGGAAAAGCCGGGGGACCCATGGCCGAGGCGGTGGAAGAGGTCCTCGGAGACAAGATAGAGGGGGGAGTGGTGAACGTGCTGAGGGGCACCGAAACAAGGTACCGCGTGAACCGGGTTAAGCTTAACCCGTCGTCCCACCCAGTCCCAGACGATGAGGGCGTCGAGGGAGTCAGGGAAATGATGAGCCTCACATCAAAACTCTCCCCGGAGGACTTGGTGCTAGCCCTCATTTCAGGCGGCGGCTCCTCGCTAATGACGTTGCCAGCCGACGGAGTCTCCCTTGGAGACATTCAGGATGTGACGAGAAGGGTGCTCAGCTCAGGAGCAACTATCAACGAGCTTAACGCGGTCAGAAAACACGTGTCAGCCTTCAAGGGCGGACAACTAGCAGCCAACTGCTACCCGGCAACCGTGGTCAGCCTCATTCTCTCCGACGTCGTAGGCGATCCCCTAGACGTTATCGCATCGGGGCCTACTGTGCCAGATCCCTCTACCTACGAGACTGCGCATGAGGTCCTAGTAAAATATGGGGTTTGGGGGTCCGTGAGTCCCGCGGTAAAGAAGAGGATCGAGCAGGGTGTCACAGGTAAGGTGGATGAAACCCCTAAACCCAGCGACCCCGTCTTCGAAAAAGTTCACAACGTCGTCGTAGCCAACAACCTCAAGGCGGCGAAATCCGCCGCTAACAAAGCTGAGAAGCTCGGCTATAGCACTGAAGTCGTCAGTACATTTGTTGAGGGAGAGGCGCGCCACGTGGGCACTGTCTACGCCGGGCTGGCGAGAAGCCTCGTAGTAGACGATCTTCCTGTGCCCAAGCCGGCGGCTCTTCTGCTCGGCGGAGAGACCACCGTGACCGTCACAGGGTCAGGCAGGGGCGGCAGGAATCAGGAACTCGCATTAAGCGCGCTCATGAATATAGTGGGCTGTGACTGCATAGTTCTTGCCCTAGGCTCAGATGGGATCGACGGCCCGACAGACGCCGCCGGGGCCTTAGTAGACGGGGGCTCCCTTAGCAGGGCACAGTCCAAGGGGCTGGATCCGGAGAAGCATCTAACAGAGAACGACTCCTACAGCTTCTTCAAAAAGTTGGGCGACGCCGTGTTCACGGGTCCAACCGGTACCAACGTAAACGACTTGACGCTGATTCTGGCTGCTTGAGGATGTTGCGATGCGTTCAGCCTCACGTAGAAAAAAGATTATCGAGGAGATGAAAGAGCTTCTATCTGAGATAAGAGGTCTAGTTGACGTGGTTATAGTCGAGGGGCCGCGAGACGTAGAGTCCTTGAAGAGGCTCGGCTACACTGGGGAGATCGTTACATGCGCAGCCACCGGCGTCAATGACTACGACTTGATGACGGGGGTCTCGGGCAAGTATGAACGCGTTCTGATCCTCACAGATTTCGATCAGGAGGGAATGACCCTTAACCTTCGTTTCGCTGAGATGCTGGAGCATGAAGGCGTTAAAGTCGAGAAGGGGCTCAGGAGGATGGTGGGCAGGCTCACGGCGTCCCTCGGTATATACGCGATAGAGTCCATGGATAACATCATGGACGCCGTCGAACGCGACGTTTAGAGTGTTTTTATAAACAGCCCCGTATTCAGTGTCTTGTCCCTCGATGACTGAGCAGCTGATCAATGCATCACAGTCAAAGGCGATACTGTGCATGCTTAAAACTGACGTCCACGACCACACCATATACAAAATAAAACTGGATGAGCTGAACAGCCTAGTTGAGACCTTGGGAATAGAAGTGGTAGGAGAGGTAATACAGAGCAGGTACAGGCCCTTCTCAAAGTTCTTCATCGGCAGCGGCAAGGTGAAGGACCTGGGGCGGAAGGTGAGGCGGCTGGGGGTCGACCTGGTGATCTTCTATAACATCCTCAAGAGCAGCCAGAAATTGAACCTCATACGTGCGCTGAACTGCGACGTGATAGACCGCTACGAGCTGACGCTTGAGATATTTGACCGGATGGCTTCCGATCGCCTCAGTAAGCTCCAGATACAGGCTGCACGGCTGGAGAAGCAGGCCCCCTTCTACAAGCTCCAGGCATCCATCAACTACAGGTACGACAGGCCCTTCTTCCGGGCCGGAGGCGAGTACGCGTTCCACGGCCAGATGAGGGAGCTGAGCAGGAACCAGGCCAGGGTCCGCGAGGAGATCGATAAGCTCATCGAGGAGAAGCAGCAGCGCATATGGAACAGGCGGAAGCTCGGTTACCCTGTGATCTGCATCGCCGGTTTTTACAACGCCGGGAAGACGAGCCTGTTCAACGCCGTGACGGGGGACAGTAAGCCAGTCAGCGACAAACCCTTCACTACGTTATCCAGCAAGTACCAGAGAAGGTTCATAGACCACGAGACCACCGTGCTTTTCATAGACACCATCGGGTTCGTCATCGACGTCGACCCACGGCTGATCCAGAGCTTCAAGCTTAACCTACTCGACATCCGTAGCTCGGACATAGTCATACTTCTATTGGAGATCACTGATCCTCCGCTGACGTTGCTGATGAAGCTGAACGAGGGAATCAGGCTTCTGAAGGACATAGGGGTGCCCCATAACCGCATTATAATAGTATTCAACAAGCTGGACAAGGCGCCCGAGAGGGCGGAAATGATCGCCGAGGAGCTCAGCCTTGAACAGTGGGGCCTTCCTTGGATAGCTGTATCCGCGTTGGAGCGCTGGAACCTCCAAGGTATGCTTAAGATGATAGCCGACAGGCTGAGGGAGTTGAAAGAAAAGCCTCCAGAAACAGAGGAACTGTCAACGTTCCAGAGGACCGAGACAGCGATAAACCGTTTGCTCGAAAACTACCCCGTTATCAATGCGATAAGGGGCTACGACCCGTTCAGGGGACTTGTCTCGACTATACTAAGCCAGAATACTAACTTTAAAAACCAGCGAGCCGCGTTTAACCGCCTTGAAGAGTCGGTTGGGATAACTCCATATAGGATAGATTCGGCGCTAGATGAGCAGATAATCGAAGCCATCAAACCGGCTGGGATGTATAACCAACGGACACGCACCCTCAAGGCTTTGAGTAGAGATATAATAGAGAAATATGGCGGAGACCTCCAGGTGGTATTCGACATGACTTATCTGGAGGCAAGGG
>CAYFYM010000251.1:0-4394 GCA_964347405.1 uncultured Candidatus Bathyarchaeia archaeon
GATGAGGGTGTGAGCGTCAGCGGTCTACAGGTGGACGAAGACCTGGAGATCGGTTCGAGGGTGGAGGCCGCGTACGTGGAGGAGGAGGACGGGGTCGTCCTCGCCTTCAAGGCTGCGTAGTTACTCTCCCTTGAACTCTGGTTTTCTCCTCTCGTTGAAGGCCGCTATGCCCTCCATGAGGTCTCTGTAGCTCCACTGACTGGAGAACTCGTCGGCCTCGGCGTTGGACGCGGCTTCAAGGTCCTCCAGGTTCACCAGCTTCTTCATCGACGCCAAGGCCAGAGGCGGGCCTTCCACGAGCGTCTTAACGAACTCCTGCACCTTCGCCTCGAACTCCTCGGCCGGGTAGACGGCGTTCACGAGCCCCGCCTTGTGCGCCTCATCCGCGTTGAGTCGGCGGCCGGTCATCATCATCTCCGCTGCGAGGCTCCTGCCCACCAGCCTCGGCAGCATGTACGTCGCCCCCCACCCGGTTATGAGGCCAAGGTTTACCTCGGGCTGCCCGAAGCTGGCCTTCTCCGACGCGAGCCTGAAGTCGCAGTGTAACGCCAGCTCGTTGCCGCCGCCCAGGCAGTACCCGTTGACGGCGGCCACGGCGGGTTTGGGCAGCTCCACGATCTTCCTGTACGTGGTCTGGCCCAGCCGGCTGAGCCTGCGGGCGCCCTCTACGTCGAGCCGTGGGAACTGTGAGATGTCGGCGCCGGAGCAGAAAGCCCTGTCCCCCGCCCCCGTGAACAGTATGCAGCGTATGGACTTGTCTTCGGCCGCGTCGTCCAGCGCCTCCCCTATCATCTCGAGCATCTCGGTCGTCATGCTGTTGAGCTTCCCCGGCCTGTTGACGGTGACCGTGAGCACGCCGTCCTTCTTCTCCGCGAGTATGGGCTTCTCCTCGCCGAGCCCCATGCGCTTCATCTCGAAGGGGCCCCGGGGCAGGTTGGCGCCCAGCTTCAACGCCGTGTCCACGTCCTCCTCCGTCGCGATCCCCTCCGCCACAACCTTCTCCGCCTCCTCGACGAAGGGCTTCAGGAGGAGCTTCACGTCGAAGCCCTCGGCCTGCTCCTCCGTCACGCTGGGCCGGGTCTCGTAGCTGTAGAAGCCCTCCCCCGATTTACGTCCCAGCTTCTTGGCCTCGTATAGCTCGGTTATCCTCGGGCAAGGCGCGTACCCGGGGCCGAGTTTCTCCTCGAAGACCTTGAGGATGTTGTAGACGATGTCCATGCCTATGAGGTCGCTTAGCATGAAGGGGCCTAGGGGCATCCTAGGCTTGTGCTGCATCGCAGCGTCGATCTGCTCCACGCCGTACCCGTCGAGGAGCTTGCATGCCTCGTTGAGGTAGGTGACGAGCACCCTGTTGACTATGAAGCCGGGGGCATCCTTCCTCACCCAGACGGGGGTCTTGCCCATCCTCCTGGCGAGCATCTGGACCGCCTCCACCGTCGCTTTTGACGTCTTCTCGCCCTGGTTCACCTCGACGAGCTTCATTATCGCTGGCGGGTTGAAGAAGTGCATGCCCACGAAACGCCCCGGGTTCGGCACGGCCTCCGCCATCTCGGTTATGCTCAGGCTGCTGGTGTTGGAGGCCAGTATGGCGTCGCTGGGCGCCTTCCCTGCGGCCTCCGCCCACACGCTGTGCTTGATGTCCATCCTCTCGGGTATCGCCTCCACGACGAGCTGGGCGCCGCGCACGGCCTCGTCGAGGTCCAGCGTGTACTTGATCCTGGCCAGAGAGGCGTCCATGTCCTCCTGGCTCATCCTGCCCCGCTTCACGAACCTGCCCAGGCTGTTCTCGATGCCTGCCTCGGCGTTGTCGAGGTACTCCTGGGCGATGTCCCTGACCGTCAAGTCGTAGCCGGCCACAGCCGCCACCTGGGCTATGCCGTGCCCCATGACTCCAGCGCCGAGGACGGCCACTTTTTTAACGTTATCAGCCTCCATGTCGCTCAACTGGCTAATCTGGGCGTGGATTTAAAGCATTTTTCCGAGGCAAAGACTATATTGGTATTACCAGATAGTTGCGCCTTGAACAGGCATGAGGCAGATAGTGCTGCTGAAGGACATCCCGGGCCTCACGGAGATAAAGCTGGACCCCCGGACCCGGGCGCCCATCGTCGAGGGCGTTAAACGCAGGATCAGCGAGGTCGACAAGAGGGCTCTGGAGGCCGCGATAAGGCTCAAGGAGAAGGCGGGCGGCGAGGTGGTGGCCCTCTCCATGGGCGACGACAAGACCAAGACCGCCCTCCTGGAGGCGTTGGCCATGGGAGCCGACGCGGCTTACATAGTGAACGAGCAGGGGCTAAGGGGCCTAGACACCAACGCCACCAGCAGGGTCCTAGAGGCCGCAATCGGACACATGGGAGAGTACGACCTCATAGTGGCGGGGGAGATGACTCTGGACAGCCTGTCGAGCCAGATCGGGCCGCGGCTGGCCCAGCTTCTGGGCGTCCCACAGGTCACCTACGTCAAGGAGCTGGACGTCTCCGACGGGAAGGTGAGGGCCGTGAGGGACCTGGAGGACGTGGACGAGGTCGTGGAGGCGCCTCTGCCAGCCGTCGTATGCGTGGTGAGGGAGATCAACGAGCCGCGGATACCTAACCTCATGAGCATCATGAAGGCGAAGAAGAAGCCCCAAACGGTTTGGGCCACGGGGGATATAGGGCTCGACGCCGCGGAGGTGAAGGCCTTGAGCTACGTCCAGGTGACGAGCGTCATCGCCCCCAAGGTGGAGCGCAAGCAGGTGAAGATCGAGGCCGACACCGTTGAGGAGGCGGCCGCCAAGCTTGTAGAAGCCCTTGCGCGGGAGGGGGTCCTCTAGTGTCGTTCCTTATTTTCTCTGAGGACCGGGAGTTGGCGTATCAGCTACTGGGGAAGGCCAGAGAGCTGGCGGAAGAGACCGGCGTGGAGGTTTCAGCGCTGGCCGCCGGACCAGAGCCCATGGAGTACGTTAGGCAGGGCGCGGACAAGGTCTACACGGTGGACGGACTGGCCGGGTTCAGCGTTGAACCATACGCCGCCGCAGTGGTGGAGACCGTGAAGGCCGCGGACCCATCCACGGTGTTCATGGGTGCCACCAAGAGGGGAAAGGAGCTTGCGCCCCGGGTGGCCTCGATGCTGGGCGTCGGGTGCATGAACGACTGTAGCGGCGTCGAGCTTGAGGAAGGCGAGCTGGTGGTAGAGAGGCTGACCTACGGCGGCTCCACAGTGGCCAGGGAGAAGAGCACCAGCACCCCCACCGTTATGAGCTTCCCGCCTAGGTGCTTCGAGAAGCTGGAGCCCACGGAGAGGAGCGGCGAGGTGGTGGAACTGAAGGTGGAACTCCCGGAGCCAAGCGTCATAGTTTTGGAGCGCCGCGAGAAGCCCAAGAGTTCCGCCGACCTTGACAGCGCGTCGATAATCGTCTCGGCGGGCCGCGGGTTCAAGGCCGAGGAGGACCTGAGGCTGCTTGAGGAGGTCGCGGAGATGCTGGGCGCCCAGATGGGGTGCTCCAGGCCCATAAGCGCGGACCTGGGGTGGATGGACCAGTGGGTAGGCATCAGCGGCAAGAAGGTCAAGCCCCGCCTCTACGTGGCGTGCGGCGTCAGCGGAACCATCCAGCACGTGGCCGGCATCAGGGAAAGCCAGATCATCGTCAGCATCAACAGCGACGAGGGAGCCGGCATCCACGGCGTCAGCGACTACAGCCTCGTCGGCGACATATACGAGGTGCTGCCCGCGCTGACCAAGGCGCTGAGGGAGAGAGCTTAAGCTTTTTCACCCGCCTCACACATCTCTACACATGGCTCATGGGGACGACGTTCTCAAGGCGATAAGGGACGCCGCGGCGACGATAGTTGACTCCAGGTACGTGACCTGCCTCACGGGCGCCGGGGTGAGCGTGGAGAGCGGCATAAGGCCGTTCAGGGGCCCAGGCGGCCTCTGGACCGAGAAGGGCGAGCCTTCCATGGACGGGTACAGGAGGTTCCTCAGAGATCCTGAATCTTACTGGGAGCGCCGCATGAGGGAGTCCAGCGAGTTCGGCATAAGCATCATGGGAGCGGAGCCCAACCCCGGCCACACGGCCTTGGCCGAGCTTGAGAGGATGGGCGTCCTGAGGACGCTGATAACCCAGAACATAGACAACCTCCACCTGGCCGCCGGCAGCCGGAACGTCCTGGAGATCCACGGCAACTCCAGGTACCTCCGCTGCGTCAGCTGCAACAGCAGGTGGCCTTTGGAGGAGTTCGGCGTCGAGTCGATCCCGCCCAAGTGCCCGGAGTGCGAGGGCCACGTGAAGAGCGACACCGTCATGTTCGGGGAGCCCATACCGGGGCCCGTGCTCAGCAGGTGCTTCGAGGAGGCGTCCAGGAGCGACTGCATGATAGTGGCGGGCACCAGCGCGACGGTGACCCCCGCCGCCA
>CAYFYM010000252.1:0-6713 GCA_964347405.1 uncultured Candidatus Bathyarchaeia archaeon
CGACACATGGGACGAGTTGTTCTGGGGGTTCGTGGAGAAAAACGTTGAAATCTTGAGAAAAATACCTAGAATGGGTTTAATATTATATAATCTGGAGAGAAGAAAGAAAAATAGCTGAGAAACACATCATCTCCATGTTTTATCCAATATTTTTAGTGAAATATATTAGAAATAGTGGAGATACATGTCGGGAAGGCTTAGAATTGCCGTGTATTTGATAAGAGATCCTTTTTTTAGAACCCGTTTTACCTTGATATTTGGGTGAAACTATGCCTAAATGTGGGGTATGCGGTAAGGAAGTCAAGGAACAGCCGAGGATAACCGCAGACGGTAAATGCTCGGTGTGCGGAGCCAAGCTCAAGCCGGCTTGACGGAGCCCACCCTTTTTTAATGAAGCAATATATTCGCCGCCTCATTAGCTTCTTTGAACGCGTTGAAAGAGGTGAAGCCCAGGGTTGTGGTGAGCAGGTGCATCGAGTTCGAGCCTATACGCTACAACGGCCAGATGATGAGAAGCGAGTATGTGAGGGCCCTGCTCCCGCACGTAGAACCCATTACCGTTTGCCCCGAGGTGGACATAGGGCTCGGCGTCCCTCGGCAGACGCTCCGGCTCGTCAAGAGGAAGGACGAGTAAGCCAGCGCAGACCCTTGAGGCGCATTTATAAACCGAAAGATCCACGTTTAGAAGATGTCCAACTACAGCCCGACAAGAGACACGCTGGCGAAGCGTATAGCGGGCGAGATAGTGCTGTCGCCAAGCCCGGGGAAGACGATGCGTAAGTGGAGGGGCCTCCTCGGGGTCACGCAGATCGAGTTGGCGGGCGTCCTGGACCTGTCGCCATCCGTGGTGAGCGACTACGAGACTGGCCGCCGCCGCAGACCAGGCAGCGGCTTCATCAAGCGCTACGTGGGGGCGCTTCTGGACATAGACGAGTCGAACGGCGGCCAGTACATCAGACAGCTGAGCAGGATCACGCTGGACCCAAGCGACGTGTTCATCGACATCCGGGAGTTCATGGCGCCGGTGAGTGCAGAGGAGATCGTGGAGGCCGTAGACGGCGAGGTCTTCGCCGGCCAGGACAGGCTGGAACAGAACGTGTTCGGGTACACCGTCATTGACAGCATCAAGGCTATACAGATGCTCAGCGGCCTCGACTTCTACAGGATATTCGGCACCACCAGCGAGAGGGCCCTAGTTTTCAGCGGCGTCAGCCGCGGCAGGTCCCCCATGATCGCGGTGAAGATCAGCCCCTTCAAGCCGCGGGTGATAGTGATCCACGGGTTGGAGGGGGAGGTGGACCCCCTTGCGGTCCAGCTGGCTGCCCACGAGGGCATACCGTTGGTGGTTTCGCGGCTCGCCACCGAGGACGAGTTGGTCGAGGTGCTGGTTGATCTATACGAGAGCACCGTATAGAAGAGGCCCTAGAACCCCGGTGGTCTCTGTTGCACGAGTCGTGTGCGTCACGATGTCTCTTTTCACTCGTACCTGAGGGCGTCCACCGGGTTCATTCTGGCGGCTCTCCAGGCGGGGTATAGGCCAGCCAGGATGGCCGTCACCATGGCGAAACCCACAACGGCCAAGCCCAGCGCCGGTGACGTAGAGACGGGGAGTCCGACGTAGTCTCCGACGAATCTGCCTAGCACGAAGCCGAGGACCGCGCCAAGTACGCCGCCCATTACTCCCGTTATCGTGGCTTCGCTGAGGAAGAGGTAGAGGACGTCGCTGCTCTTACCGCCGATGGCCTTGAGTATTCCTATCTCGCGTGTACGCTCCATGACGCTTATGGTCATGGTGTTGATGATGCCGACCCCCGCGACGATGAGGCTGATGGCGGCTATGCCGCCAAGCACCGCCTCGATGGTGCCCAGTATCTGGCCCACCTGCTCCTGTACCATCTCGAAGCTCATGACAATGACGTCGTCGCCGAACTCGTCCTCGATGTGCTCCACGACGGCGTCGACGTTGTCGACGGTGTCCACCGTCATGGCTACGTAGTCGACGCTGCTGCCCGACTCGAATATCTGCTGGGCCTCCCTGAAGGGGATGACGACGCTGTTGTCGTCCTCGCTGCCGAAAGTGCCGCCTACCTCCTCCATCA
The DNA here is from genome assembly GCA_964347405.1 of uncultured Candidatus Bathyarchaeia archaeon. Taxonomy (GTDB): domain Archaea; phylum Thermoproteota; class Bathyarchaeia; order TCS64; family TCS64; genus RBG-16-57-9. The sequence goes on from CAYFYM010000252.1 coordinate 2,100, forward strand.
CGCCAACGACTCGGAGCGTGACCTCCTTCTCCTGGCTCCTGACCATGAGTTTGAGGGTGATCCTGTCCCCGACCTCGTATGCGGGCCTGTCCAGGTCCGGGGGGTTGGCGACGAGGTGGCCCAGGACGACGGCGGCCTTGTCGCTCTGGACGAGGGCCCTGCCGTCGGCCATCTCGTAGTACTTGAATATGTCGAAGTAGATGGGCTCGGCGCCGTAGACGTTGCAGACGTAGACCTCGCCGCGTACGTTGTAGCTGGCTAGCCTGCTTCCGACTATGGGGCTCATGTACCTGACGTGGGGCGTCTTCTCCAGTATCTGGACGTCGCGCCAGTTGAAGCTCTCGCCCACGAGGCCGCGGCCCGGCTGGATCTCGAAGGGCACCACCATGACGTTGTTGGGGCCGAACATCTCCAGCTGGCCGCCCACCTCCTCGGCGAGGCCCTGGGTGATGCTCACGAGGCCCGTGACGGCCGCGATGCCTATGAGCACGCCCAGGACGTTGAGGCTTAGCCTGAACTTGCGCTCGTTGAGGCCGTTGACGGCCGTGAGGACTATGTCCCAGGGCTTCAACTCAGTGAGAAGAACGATGGGCGGGATATAAACGGGATGCTACCTGTTCTACTGTGGCTGAAACAAAAACCTGAAGGATTAATGGGCTGTGCTGTTTCCGCTTTTTTTTATCAAAGAATATTATTCTTGAATATCCAGATAAAATCTAGAATTCACTTTTTCGGTAATTTCAGGGATTAACTGTTTTAAAGGTTTCAGACCATCTACAACAAGATCCGCATCTTTCAAATTGCTTCTATGATCAACCAGGTATTCTTGTCTATGCTCCTTCAAGTACATTTCAAGCTGCCATACCAGTATATGTATCAGCTTCGTTGCCTTTTCTTCGGTGAACTTTGGTTTAAACTGTGGTCCAATTGTTTCATAGAATGCGTTTATGTCCCCGTCCTCTGATTGTCTTATGGATCTGAGGAGAACTCTCGCCAAGGAGACTTCAAGGGGCAGATTGATGTAAACCAGAAAGTCGATCTTATCATTCATGCCCTTACGTGATCGTCCAGTGGGTTCCTCTAGTATTATCACTTTTCCGGCATCGATCTGTCTGTAATCCACTGGATAGGTAATGCGGTTTCCTCTCCGTAGACTCTGTAAATCCTTTGTGAGGTTTTCATAGTTTGGGCGGTAGTCATCGAAATACATGGTTTCAGTGTTCTTCAACCTTTGTGCAAGGGCACGGACAAGAGTTGATTTTCCTGACCCTGAGGCACCAGCTATTGCTATGACCACGGTTTTTAGATTTCCGGATACATTTCGATGTTTACGATTGAGAGTCATAGCATGCTATTCGTAACTCGTTCTTTTTAATTTGAACCTTTTTCAGGTGCCTTCCCGGCGCGTCCCGTAGACAACAGGTGCCTTCAAATCTATTCAAGGTGAAACGGATATGGCTTATTATTGGGTTTTTATCGTCTTGGGTTGGCCTAATCGATGGTTTCTTGTTCCTCGAACCAGGCGACGTACTCCGGTGGGAGGCCCAGGGCTTTGGCTCCGTCCACCATGTACTTGAGGTAGAGCTTCGTCGGCTTGAAGGGGCCTCGGGGGTTTGTGGTGCGGTACACGTGGGCGAGCATGGGCTCCCCAGCCTCGCTCACCACTATTATGGGGTGACGGTAGTATGTCCCGTTAGGGACTCCCTCCACGGTGTCCAGGTGCTCCATCTCGTCAGGCGGTATCTCGTATACGGCTCCGCGGACGAGCTTGTTGAGTGCGGGCTCGATGCCCGTGCAGCCTCCCCCGTAGTTGCTGCTGTAGTAGTTGAACTGGACCTCCCAGTTGGGTATCAGCGCCCTGCAGACGAACTCCGCGCTTGGCGCGTGCTTCCTCAGGTTATCTATGTCCATGAAGCTGCCGTAGGTGAAGTACAGCATGGTGCAAGGGTTGCATCGATTTCTTAAAAGACTTTCAACGGGGTAATCTGGCTGAACCGTCTTGATCCGCGGGCAGGGTCACTCGGCAGGAAGTTTTTGCCCCGTTATTCTCTCCAGCTGCCGCTTCGCCTCTTCGAGGTCTCTGCCGCCTCCGCCTCTGGGGACGTAGCGGGTGCCTCCGCTAGTCTCGTAGAACTGGAATACGCTGTAGTAAGGCTTTTTCTCTAGGTCGTACTTGACGAGGATGTAGCCCCTAGCCCGGGCTATCTCCTCGGAGCCTTCGGGGAGCCTCTTCTTAGGGTGCATCACACCAATCCGAGCACGTAAGGGTCCGTACATGGAGTGATAATCCTTTTCATTTAGGATCAGGGTCGCTGAATCATTTTATCTACGTGACAGAACCATTCATTGTTGATTGGTTTGCCTCTGAGATTCCCTTCCCCGATCGTCGTGCGTCCCTACGAGGTCGAGTGGTTCGAGGTCGAGCTACCTGACCCGGGGCCCTACGAGGTGGTTTACCGTAACCGGGCGTGCCTCATCTGCGGCAGCGACCTCCACCTCTACAAGGGGCTTCACCCCTATGCGCCGCTCCCCGCGTGCTGCGGCCACGAGGTCGCTGCGGACGTCGTCGAGGTCGGCTCCAAGGTCTCTGAACTTGCTGAGGGGGACAGAGTATACGTATCTGGCACCGGGGCGACCCCGGTTCCCTGCGGTGAGTGTATCCACTGCGTTAGGGGAGAGACGTCCAGGTGTATGAACAAGAAGGCCCCGGTCAGCTTCAAGGTCGACGGTAAACCGGTTTCACGGTTCCCGAGCGGATACGGTGAGTATACCTATGGTCACGTGGCGAGCGCCTATAGGCTGCCTGAGGGAGTTTCTTACTTTGAAGCCGCCGTGGCCACTGACCTTGCGTACGTGATCGGCGTGGTGAAGCGGTCGGGTGCCGGGCTGGGCGACGTCGTCGCTGTCATAGGAGCGGGACCCATAGGGTTGCGCGCGTTGGAGGTTGTCAGGAACGCGGGGGCCTCAAAGGTGATCGTCTCCGAGCCCGTGGGGTACAGGCTTGACTGCGCAGAGGCGCTTGGGGCCAATGTGGTTGTGGACCCGGTGACCGAGGACCCCGTCGAGGCGGTGATGGCGGCAACCGGCGGGGAGGGCGTCGACTACGTCTTCGACACAGCCGGCAGCCTACAAGCCACCGAGCAGGGTCTGAGAATGCTCAAGACAGGCATGGGAGGCCTAGGGACCCATGTGCTCATGGGCCTATACGAGGAGCCGGATCTGATTGTGAACCTCTCGGACCTTATGCGAAAGGCTGGGAGGATAGTCGCTGAGTGGGGTGTAAGGGAGGGGCGGAGCAGCAACGTCCATGACGCCCTGCACATGATGGCTGAGAAGAGGGTGAACATCATGAAGTGGATCACCCACAGGATGCCCGAGGAGAAGGCGGTGGAGGCGATGGAGATGCTGATAAACAAGGATGAGGGCGCCATCGGCGTCGAGATCGTCCGCTAGCTAGATGGGCCGCCCTTGGGGTAGCGTCCTGTAGTGGGATGTGGGCGACAGCTCGTACCTGTCTATCATGACGTCTATGATCGCTGGCTTCCCGGAGGCGAACGCCGTCTCCATTGCCTCCTTCAACTCGCCGGGTCTCTCTACACGCTGGCCATAGCAGTTGAAGGCCTCGGCCACCTTGCCGTAGTCTATGTCTACGAAGTCCGAGGCCTTGAGCGCCTTGCCGCCGCCTCTCCATTTGAAGCCGTAGTGGAGCATGCCTAGAGTAATGTTGTTGAAGACTACGGCGACGAAGGGTTTGTCGCAGCGGAGGGCCGTCTCCAGCTCCGAGATATGGTATGCTACGCCGCCGTCCCCCGTGACGTCGAGGACCCTCCTGTCACCGGCGGCGAACTTGGCGCCTATCGCCGCGGGTAGGCTCCAACCAAGCGTCCCTGCGGCTCTTATGTAGGTCCTCCCGGGCGCTATCGTGGGGTACAGGACGCCTGTCCAGGCGCCCATCTGCCCTGTGTCAGCCACCAGAACGTCCTCCTCGCCTAGCAAGTCCCTGATCTCCTTGATGACCCTGTGGGGCTTGATGGGCACCGCGTCCGAGCTCATGACAGAGGACGCCACTTCCCCCCACTCGCTCTTCAGCTCCGCCACTTTTTCCAGGTACGGTCTATTCGCTCGTATCCGGGTCATCTCACCGAGCACCGCAATAAGGTCTCTGAGCCCCGCCTTGGCGTCGCAAGCCATCTTCGCCGCTACGCCGTAGTTTCTACCCATGTTCTCCGGCTCTATGTCGAGTTGCAGTATGGTGGCGTCATGCCCGGGCACCGTCCAGTTGTCCGTCGCCATGCCGCCGGCCCTTGAACCGATGAAGAACACGGTGTCTGCGTCGGCGACCACCTTGTTCGCAGTCGAGCACGAGTACCTTCCCACGACGCCTATGGACAGCGGGTGCGCGTCCGGTATGGTTCCCTTCCCGCTGAGGGTGGTGGCGACGGGTGTGAAGAGCTTTTCGGCCAGCTCGACGACCTCGCCCCAGGCCTGGGATATTATGACGCCGCCTCCGGCCACCAAGACTGGGCGCTCGGCCCGTGTCAGTGCCTCCGCGACCTCCTTGACGCTCCCCGGGTCCGGGCGGTTCCTGCCCGTGGGGTACACGGCGTGGCCCGG
>CAYFYM010000253.1:0-6533 GCA_964347405.1 uncultured Candidatus Bathyarchaeia archaeon
CCTGATGTCCCTCTCCCTGACCTTCTCGACCTCGCCCTCTATCTCGTCGGCGACCCGCTGGAGGCCCTTCTTGGCGGCCTCGAATGCTTCGTCAATGAGCTTGACGGCGTTGCTCAGCGCCTTCTCCACGTCCCTCTCCCAGCCCGGTCGAGTGTATAGCGGCGTCTTGACGCCGGCCTCCTCCCCCGCCTCAGTTCTAAGCCCGCACCTGGGGCAGAAGTACGCGTTTTCGGATACCTCGTCTCCGCAGCCTCTGCATTTCACCATGAGAACGGTATTACGCTAGCGATATAACAATGTTGTGGTCACAGTCACCAGGCCTTCAACGATATCCTCGCGTCGTGGAGGATCGCCCAGACGTACGAGGAGCCCCTGACCATCGAGGCGATCCCGCTCGGCCCCTTCAGGGGCACCTGGGAGTAAGCTTTCATGAAGTCACGCTTCGACAGCTCGTAGTTGGTCCTGTTCAGCAGCAACCTCTCCCCCTTGACGCTGTAGCTGAACCTGATCCCCGTCTTGGTGAAGAACGTCTCGCCCGCCCTCTTCAGTATCCTCGTCCAGACTTCCTCGAAAGACGGTTTACCGGCCATGAGACACATTAAATATTTCTTATATGTTACCATAAATTTTACGATTGACGGACGTAACCTGCAACACTGAAAGGAGCTATCTGTTTAACCACACAGACGGTAATTCCTTACTTGCCCACCTTAGAGGTTTACGGATTCCCTCTCACACTAGATATCCGAGATCTCTCAGGTATCGGCGTACAGCAGATTTTACGAAGTCCGGAATGCTGGTGTATCCGTGGTTGCCGCTCTCGATGACTTCCTCTATCTTCTTAGCCAGGCTCTCAGGGAGGTTAACGGTGTGGTACTTATACTTTCTTTCAGGCATCCTATGCTTTTCTACACTTTTTCATTTAAAAAGCTTTATTGTTATAGGTAAATCCAGAGAAAAAACACTAGCATAATTCTGGGTTCATGTATCTCAAGCAACCACGTGTGCAGAGCAGCATCCTGTGTATGCCGTCAAGAAAAAAATCTGGGATTTAGTTACCCTCACGGTGGCCGAGAGTCACGTCAAGGTCCCGGAACCAGAGGAGCAGCTTCCTGTAACCCTCGTAGACTATGTCGCTCACGTGCTCGGGCGGAAGATCGGAGAGGTAGAGCTCCTTGGTGACATCGGAGACAGCGTCGGCTAGCCTGTCTCTGACGTAGTCGATGGCATTTAACTCTAGCTCCATCGTTTTAGCCACGTCTTGGGAGTCAGGGTCTTCGCGGCCCCAGAGAACCTCCTTGCCGTCCAGTCTCAAGTAGATCTCGTCCCCCCGGAGGATGACGGCGGGTGCGCCATGGCCCGTGTTTCGCCGCGTCTTCCTGGACTCGACCTTCCTCCTGATCATTCCCGCTAGCCTCTCATAGCTCTCAAGGTTGTGGAGGGCGAGTTCATTCTGTGGGAAGAGAACCACAGGGATAGGGGGACGGTGTGTCAGCTGGAAGCCGATGACGTCCCCCACGCTCGGCGACTCCATCGACGATAATATGCAGTCATACTTCTTCGACAGTATGAGCCTTCGGAAAGCCCCCATGTTCGAGGCCTGTTCCACCCGGAAACCGCGGTCACACCTCTCGAGGCACTGTTTCACAGGCAGAGGGGTCTCTATGTCGATTAAAGCAATGATATCCACTTTTTTACCCAGGCTTCACGCCCCCATGGGTTCTAATTTAGAGTCAATATGTGAGAATAAAAAAATAGCTATGAATAATGACGAATCATATTGAAATTGTATGTGGGTATACTAAAATGAAGTATTTTTTAATATTTAATTATTATATAAATAAAAGGTTACATATAAAGACGGCTACAAGCCGTATTCACTGTCTGCGTAGGGGTCGGCGACGTGCCCGTGGGTGGGTAGGTCGCGGAAGAGCATGTTCCATATGTCCTCCTCGGTGATGGTCTCACGCTTCAGTACGGTCTCGAGGAAGGACTCCATGAACGGGTGGTGCATAAGCTCGTCCTCGTAGATCTTTATGAGCAGCTTCTGGACACGCTCGTCCTCCACCTCCTCCAGCAGCTGCTTGGCGGCGTCCAGCATCTCCTGCTCCTTCTCGACGTGGAGTCTGAGCCGCTTCTCAAGCTCCTCGTACTCCACGTCGGTGATGGATAGGCTCCTGCCCTCCACGATGTAGGCGGCGGCCTTGTAGAGGCCGGCGTGCTTCCTGGAGTCCACCATCACAGACTGGATGAGCTCCCTCACCACCTCGTTGCCGTAGCCCCTGTACTCTCGGTCTAGCTCAACGGCGTACTTCTCCTCCAGATCCGACAGCATCATGAGCCGCTCTGCGACTGACATAACAACCATGGTGGCAGGTGAAGCACGGATAATAAACGTTTACAGCTCGGGCTGCGCTTCTTCCGGGGGCTGGGGCTCCGGCCTGGATCTCGTGCTGTAGAGCCTCAGCTGGTTCACAAGCATGGGCATGGTGAGGCCCTGGAAGACGTTGGTACCCAGGACCAGCCCGTAGGTGAGCGCGAACATGGTCTCCGTGTTTGGGAGGCCTAGACCGACGATGCCCAGGACCAGCACCACGGAGACGGCGCCCCTGAGCCCGCTCCACGTCATGCCGACGCGCCAGTTCTGGGGGATGCGTTTGCTGCGTCTCTTCTCCAGGAACTCCGCGACCAGGGACACCATGACGTACCTGAACAATACGCTGAAGAGGCTCAGGCCGAGTATTGGCAGCGCGAAGCTTATCAGTATGGCGGGCTCCAGGCTGACGCCTATGAATATGAACGCGAAGCTGGAGGCGATGAAGCCCACGAACTCCCACATCACCTCCAGGCTCTCCTCGTCGTGCTCCGTTATGCCTCCGCTGCTCTTGCACCGGTAGTTCAGGAGCAGCCCCGCCATGACGACGGCTATGACGCCGCTGGCGTGGAACTGCTCGGCCAGCCTGTAGACGCCGAAGGCCATTATGAAGGTTAGCAGTATCTCCACGAACAGGTCGTCGGTCCAGCAGAAGATGAGGTGGACTATGAACCCGGCTATGTACCCGAGGAGGACGCCGCCGATCACCTTCACCAGCGTTATCTGCAGGACCTCGAGGCTGGTTATGGTGCCCGCCTCGATGATTATGAGGAGTATGCTGTAGACCACGATGGCTACGCCGTCGTTGAAGAGGCTCTCCCCGGCCACTATGAGCGGGAAACGCCTGATCACCCTGAGCTGCTTGAACGTCGCGATGACCGAGACAGGGTCCGTTGGGGACACTATTATCCCCAGCATGAACGACTCGATCCAAGTCAGGCCCAGGATGTAGTGGGCGTACAGCCCCACCGCGGCCACCATCAACGCGGTGCCCACAACCGCGTAGAACAGTATGATGTCGCTGTCGTCTATCAAGCCCTCTATGTCGAGGGTGAGGGTCTCGTTGAACAGGATCGGCGGCAGCAGGATGGTGAGGAATATCTCCGGAGATAGCTCGGGCAGGGCGAGCCTTGGCACCCAGGCCGCCAGCAGCCCCGCGAAGATGAACGCTATGGTGGCGGGGAAGTTGACCTGGCGGGCCACGAGGGAGATGACTACGACCAGTATGAGGATATTGTATATCGCATCAAACTGACCTAACCCCGTAGCCATGGATGATCAGTCTTCATGAAGATACCAAAAATAAAAAGCTATACGACGTATAGTTCCATGTTTACAAGCGACTGAGCGAGACAGCCTCGAAAAATGAGTGAATAATCGTATCAAGCGCTTATATCATGGCGTACAAGCCCTTTCCACCGTATAACGGGCTTCAGTTATCAGAGAAAAGCGGTGAGGGAGCCTAATAGGATAGAAACCCCGTTTTCGCGTTTTTTAGGCTCAGAGAAGCCGTTTCAGCCGTATACCTCGTCAGCGGTGGACGGCGTCTACACGGAGACGGTATACGGGGGAAACCGACTTATAAACCTGCACAGGAGTTGGATTCATGATGTTCAACCGTACGAGGGTGAGGCTTGTGGTGGGCGACATCACGCACCAGGAGACCGACGCCGTGGTGAACGCCGCGAACAGCAGCCTGATGGGCGGCGGAGGGGTGGACGGGGCGATACACAGAGCCGGCGGCCCAGCGATCCTCTCGGAGTGCATGGAGATAAGGAGAACAATGTACCCGGACGGGCTCCCCACGGGGGAGGCGGTCATCACATGCGGCGGCAGCCTCAAGGCCCGACACGTGATCCACACGGTGGGCCCCGTGTGGCGGGGGGGAGGCAGCGAGGAGGAGAGGCTGCTGGCAGCCGCCTACAGGAACTCGCTCTGGGTGGCCGAGGAGAACGGGTTAAAGTCGATCGCCTTCCCGTCCATAAGCACCGGCGCCTACGGGTACCCGGTGGAGAAGGCCGCGAGGACGGCCCTCTCGACCGTCAAAGGCTTCATCGAGGAGAACACCTTCCTGGACGAGGTCGTGTTCGTGCTGTTCAGCGAACGGGACTACGAGACATACAGCAGGGCCCTCACCGAACTATAGTCGAGTTTATATCCTGCGCGAGGTTAATGGTGTAAACTCCGGGGTGTCAGGTTTGGGTGAGGGTAAGCTGAGCAGGCCCGTGTTGACGCTGGGCGCCGTTCAGCTCATAGAGTCGCTGGCCTTCGCGCTTCCGATATCGTTCTTCCCCAGCTACGTCGTGGAGCTTGGCGCCACCGTCGCCAGCGTGGGGCTTTTCACGAGCAGCTTCATGATCGCCCACGCGGTCATGAGCCCCAAGATGGGCAGCCTCACCGACAGGTACGGCCGGAAGAGGCTGATGATGGTCGGCGTAGGCGCGGACGTGGTCCTGGGCGTGCTCACGGGTCTGGTGCCCAGCTGGGAGTGGCTGCTCGCCATAAGGGTGCTCAACGGGGCCGCTTCCAGCGCGGCCATGCTGGCGTCCGAGACTCTCCTCATCGACCTCGTGAGCCCCCTGAGGAGGGGCGAGGCGTCGGGGTACATCATGTCGATGAGCATGGTGGGCCGGAACATGGGGCCGATGCTCGGCGGCGGCATCCAGTGGCTCGCCCTCAGCCGCGGGTCGAGCCTGCTCATGAGCTACAGGATACCCTACTTCGTGGACTCGTTGTTCGCTTTGATCGCCCTGATGTTGATCTACCTTCTGATCAAGGAGCCTAGGCGGATGAGCACGCCGGGCAGAGGAGAGGAACGGGGAGAGGCGCCCAGGGTGGAGTTGACGCGGCCGCTAAGGATACTGCTGGTGAACGGCTTCGTCACCGGGATAGGCGTCGGGTTCATCATACCCATAATGGTGCTGTTCTACATGGACCGGTTCGGCATGGACCCGGTGGCCATCGGCACCATCATCAGCGTCAGCGGCTTCATCGGGCTCCTCGCCAGCTACGTCGCGGGCAGGTTCTCGGACAGGGTGGGCAGGAAGCCCCTCATAGGGCTGGGGAACTACGTGTCCAGGCTCGCCGGCCTGGCGCTGCCTTTCACCCGCAGCGTAACGGAGGCCGGCGTCGTGGTGAGCGTGAGGAGCCTCGGCTTCAACGTGAGCATGCCCGCGTTCAGGGCGCTCAGGGCGGACCTGGTGCCCCCCGAGGTGCGGGGCAGGGTGTTCGGGCTCTTCGGCACCGCGTTCACGGCGGGCAGCGTCATAGGCCCCGTGCTGGGGACCTGGGTGTACGACACTTACAGGTTCACCACTTTCGACGTCATGGGGTTGGCGGTGCCCGGCTACGGCGTCCCATTCATAATAAACTCGGTGCTAGGCCTGCTCACGACGACCATGATAATGGTGCTCATAGAGGAGCCCAGCGTCGACGACAGGGCGCCACAGTTCAGCGCGGCGCTCCACGGCTAGCCGCGCGCCCCGTACGAGACCTCCGTGAACCGGGTGACGGCCCCGGTCTGTGAACCTCAATATATCCGAAGGCTAGAGCTGTATCACTTGGTCCATCTTCGAGCCCAGGCGCGTCATGAGGGTCCTCTCGCGCCGAGGCACGCCCGTGCCCAGCTCGTCGCCGCCCTCGGGGCCCATGCGGCCGGTGAGTATGACGGTGTCCACTTCCCTCACGGCGTCCCAGAGGGTCTGCAGCTTGCCTCTCTGCAGGTGAAGGTGGACCTCGTTCATGAACAGAGTGTCAGCGGAGCCGTTGAACTGGCCCAGCAGTGCCTCCGTTATGCTTCGGTTGTACTCGGCGAGCCTGACGAAGTCCTCCGGGGTCTCGGCGGTGAGCGACGGCGTCTTCATGAGCTTGCTGCTGAGCACCCGGACCATGGGGTGGTCGCCGTCGTACAGGCGGCCGCCGACCTCCTTCCCGTCGGGGGTGCGGAGCGACGGCGAGAAGTCGATGACCGTGATGAGGCCCTCCGCCGCCTCCACGGCCTCCCCGAGGAGCCTCCTGGCGTACCCGAGTTTATCTGAGGCCGAGCCCCCCGTGATCAGGGTCTTCCTGTCCTTGAGGTCAGAGTAGGAGTACTCCATTCCGTTACACCGTTTCTTGGATGCCGAGGCGTCTATTCATCGGGGAATGGCCCGTGGTTAAC
>CAYFYM010000254.1:0-10022 GCA_964347405.1 uncultured Candidatus Bathyarchaeia archaeon
AGATGAGTAAGAGATGTTCCGCTATGCAGCAAAACGCATCGTGAGGGGGAGAGGGCTCTTCCTGTCGCTGTTCCTCAGCGTGGCTCTAGCGGCGACCTTGTTCAGCGGCATCTTGCAGGGGGCGGACGCCGTAGGAGTGGCGATACTTGATCAGACGCTCGATTCCGCGTATGTCGACATCATTAGCAGCGCGCCGGACAAGAACGTCACCGAGACCCATTACTTTGAGATAGACGAGATATTTGGCGAAGTCGAGGGTGTGGAACGTGTGGACCACTTCATCAGGTTGAGTGTGGAGCTGCGGTCCTCCGAGATCAACGGCACCCTCGAGGCCGTTTTGTTGGCTCTGCCCGACGACTCGTCGCTCTACGGGGGGATGTCCGTAGAGGGTCCGCTGGAGGATGGCGTGGTGTATGTCGACGCCTCCTCGGCGAACGCGACGCTTATCGAGAGCAGCGCCCCGCTTACACTCAGGTTCGAAACATATCTGCCGTATAACCCGCCTGGGTTCGAGTACAGGCACCGCAACTACACCGTCGCCGGCTCGGTGGCGCTGGACGAGAGAACCTACACGATCAGCGTGGGCAGGTACAACATCTATCTGAGGGACCTGATCCATAGCAGCGAGTCCTTGAGCCGCAGACCAAGGTACAACATGATCCTCATGACCGAAGGCACCTTAGAGGAGATTCTTGACCCTATTTTCGCGGAGAGGAGGCGGCCGGTCGACGACCAGACGACCCAGGCGCTGATAATGGTCGACAGAGAGACGCTGATCAACCAATGGGACATAGAAGGCTCGATGAACAGGCTGCAGGGAATATATGACGACGTCAACACCGAGGGCGCCGAGTACATGTTTACTCCTCGAAGCTACCTGCAGGAGATATTGACAACGGTCTCGCAGCTGTCCGACCAGATGAAGACGAGCACCGTCCTTGTGGCTCTTCCGGTCTTCTTCTGCGCCTGGTACCTCGGCATGACGGTGTCCGACGTGGTCTTCAACATCAGGCGCAGGGAGATAGGGCTTCTGTTCACGAGGGGCATGACCCACAGGCAGGTGCTCTACATCCTCGTCTTCGAGGGGCTCATAGTGAGCGCGCTGGCGGCGGTGGTCGGGGTTCTGGCTGGGGCAGCCGTACTCGTGGTCGTCATCCCCGAGATGGGTTTAATCGAGGCTTTGAACAGCGTAAGCCCGCTGACCATGGGGGCCACCCTGCTGTTCAGCACGGCGCTAGCGTTGACGGCGGTCTACAAGCCCGCCCAGGAGGCCACCAAGATCAACATCGTCGACGCCCTGAGGGAACATGCGACTGAGGAGGAGGGCCTCGGCGATTGGCAGATGGCCTTGGTGGCCTTCCTGCTCGGGGCGTACAAGATGGGGATGCTGTTCTTCGGTTTAACGGTTGACATGTTCGAGCCCACCAAAGGTAACCTGATAGTGACCATGCTTTACTACTCGTGGTGGGGTACAGACTATCTGCTTAGCTTTATAGCCCCTATACTGCTGTTCTGGGGTTTCGTCAAGCTGTTCCTGAGGTTCGTGCCCGGCTTCCAGACGGCGCTCGGCGCGTTGGCGTCCCTCGTCGCCGGCGACGCGGCGAGGTTCTCTGCCATCAGCTCCGGCAGGAACCTGAAGAGGGTCGCCGCCTCGATCTTCATGGTGGCGCTAATAATGAGCTTCAGCGTCTCCGTGGTCGGGAACGTCGCCAGCACGAGCGACTTCATGGTGCAGGCTGTGAGGCACAGCGTCGGCGCCGACGCGTCGGTGTGGCTCTTCGAAGGCGAAGATGTTGAGGGACTCAAGGCTCGGGTGTCGGAGATACCGGGCGTCACGGCGGTGGCGGAGGAGACCCACTTCATCCCGGTCTCTGCCTTCGGGGACACACCCGTCAGAGCCATAGACCCCCTTGAGTGGAGGGACGCGGCTTACATTGATCCGGGGTGGGCCGACCCGGAGGTGCTTGAAGCCATGGCGGAGGACGAGTTCGCCGGCATGATGGAGAGGGGGGCGGCTGAGGTCGCTCAGGTCGACGTCGGCGACGTATTCCTCGTGAAGCTGCAGTCTAAGCTGTACCCGATAAACATCGTGGGGCTGTTCGGCAAGGAGCTCGGTGAGTCCTGGGTGCTTCAGAACCCCACCATCTACGTCAACGAGGGGTTCATGGTAAACGTGAAGAAAAAGTTCATAGAGCAGAGGCGGCTGGTGGTGAAGCTCGCCGAGGGCGCCGACTTGGAGGCATTCAAGGCGCAGGCGACGGCCATCGACAGGGACGTGGAACGGGTTGACGTGACGGAGCTCGAGATGGAGAGGGCGCTGAACAACATCTACTTGGCGGGTCCTAGGAGGATCGAGGAGCTGGGGGCCTACTTCGCCGGGCTCGTGGCCAGCCTCGGCGTCGCGCTGATCGTGTCTACGCTGGTGAGGAGCCGGGCCAAGGAGCTCACGATAATGTCCATCAGGGGCTACAGCCAGTCACAGATGGCGCTCAGCCTGCTCTTCGAGAACCTGGGGATTGACCTGCTGGCGATCGCGCTGGGCGGCGCGGTGGGCTACGTCTCGCTGAAGGGGCAGGTGCAGCTGTTCAACCAGATGGTGGCGGTTGCTGTGGAGAGGCGGATAACGTTCCCGTGGTCGGCGAGGGCAAGCCTGGCCTTGATTGTGGGGCTGCTGCTCGTCGCCACGGTGGCGCCTATATTGGTGGCTGTGAGGAGGATAGCGGTGTCCCCGGACCTGAAGCTGGAGGAATGAGTGATGAGTAAGAGAAACGCGGTGATCGTGAGGGATCTGATAAAGATCTACAGGCTGGGTCAGATAGAGGTCCAGGCTCTGAGGGGCCTGAACATGAACGTCCGGAAGGGGGAGATGATATCCCTCATAGGGCCCAGCGGCTCGGGAAAGTCCACGCTGCTGAACATAATGGGCGGCCTCGACAGGGCGACCGCCGGCAGCGTTAGGGTGTTCGACAGGGACCTGACCAACCTTGGCCCGGGTGAGCTGGTGAGCTTCAGAAGGGGCACGGTGGGCCACATCTTCCAGAACATGAACCTTATTTCTACGTTGACGGCGCTGGAGAACGTGGAGCTGCCCATGGCGGCGCTGGGGGTTAAGGGGGAGGAGAGGAGGAGGCGGTGCACGGAGCTCATCGAGGTCGTGGGGCTCAGGGACAGGGTGGATCATAAGCCTGGGGAGCTGAGCGGCGGCGAGCAGCAGAGGATTGCCTTGGCGGCGGCGCTGGCCAACGACCCGCCGCTGATATTGGCGGACGAGCCCACGGGGGAGCTGGACACCGAGAACGCGCGGGTCGTTGTGCAGTATCTGCGGAAGATTAACAGGGAGCTGGGGAAGACGGTGGTGATGGTGACCCATGACCCCAGTATGGCGAGGGTGGCTGACAGGATTCTGCGTATGCATGACGGGGTGGTGCAGGCGGACGTGGCGCCGACGCTGGAGGAGGCGGGGCCCGCGGATTACGGTGAGATACTCAGGGCGAGGATCACGGAGCTGGACGCGACGTTGGCGGGGTTGGATAGCCAGTTTAAGGCTGGGGCGATCACGGGTGACGAGTACGTTGAGAGGCAGACGCGGCTCAGGAACACGGTGGAGGTGCTCAGGGAGGAGCTTCACCGGCTGGGCATAGTGCACTGACGTCGCCGGGGGGTTGGGTTCCTTATAGTAGGTTAGTTACTATAAGCGGTTTTCGGGGGCGGGTGTTTAGCTGGTTTTAGCTGTTTTATTATTTTTTTATTTGCCGGGTTTTTCGGTGCTTTGTGCCAGGTTACAAGTAATCTGCGTTTTTTTATGGCTGGAAAGAAATATCAAGTGCTCTGCAACGTTTTCTTCATGGCCGTTTTTGACTCGGGTAAACTCGATAGACGCAGCTACAACCTTGGCATGATCTACGCCTTCGCGGAGGCCGTGGGCAGCGGTGTGAAGCGCCTTGGCCTAAGCCCAGCCCTCACAGAGGAAGAGTATGATGAGGTGATAGACGACACGAGGCTCATAGCCGAGGAGTACGGCGTCACGCTGCACACGGACAGGGAGTTCCTGGAGACGCTGCTCTTCAACCCGGAGTACACGAGAGGCAGGATAGTGATCCACCTGGCCGACTCGAGGGAGACGCTTGACGAGTACCTGCGCCTCAAAGAGAGGAAGAGGAGGCTGGAGGAGTCGGGGGAGCTGACCCGGGAAAAGGAGGAGGAGATCGCCCGGAGCCTGGGGGCGCTGCTCAGCTACAGCGAGGAAGCCGTGGACAGGCTGCTGGAGAAGCCGCGTTTCTAGAGGTCCGCCCTCGTGACCAGGGTGAACCTGCTGTACTGGTACCGCCTAACCCGTATGTCGTAGTTCACAGCCACCGACCTGCCCTCGCTGTACTCCGTGGCCCTCCCCGCCTTGACGTCCTCGGCCGCCTTCAGCAACTCGACCAGCGCCTCCTTCTCGACGAGCGGCTCGTTGTGGGCCGGCAGCAGCGTGTCGTAGCTGGGCATCAGCCCCACGAGGCGCCTGCAGCTCTCGATGAACGCGTCGTGGTCGCCGCCCGGGAGGTAAGTCGTCACGCCGCCAGTGTAGAAGAGGTCCCCCGTCCAGAGGTACCGCGAGTCCCTGTCCAGGAGGCAGACGTGGTCGCTGCTGTGCCCCGGCGTGGACAGCACCTCCAGCGTGCGCCCGCCCAGCTCCACCGTGTCCCCGTCCCCTAGCCACCGCGTCACGCCGTAGGGCGGCGCGTAGTAGTCGTCGGGGTCGAAGCCCGGCGGATACTCCCTGATGACGTTGTCCCCCGCGATGATCTCCCCCATCTTGTCCCTGCCGAGGCCCTCGGCGGCGCTCTCCCGGCTCATGGCGTCGTCGTACACCGCGATCTCGGTGAAGTCCTTACAGCCACCTATGTGGTCGTTGTGGGTGTGAGTCAGCAGCAGGAAGCAGGGCTTGTCTGTGAGCTCCTCGACCAGAAGGTCCAGGCGCCCTACACCGGTGCCGCCGTCGATGACCGCGGCCCGCTCGCCGCCTATCACCAGGTACATGAGGGCCTCGTCGTACTGGCCGCCCTCGTAGATGGCGTAGAGCCAGTCGTGGAGCCTGTACACGTCGTACCACTGCTGGCCTGTCACAACCTTCTCCAGGGACGAGTACACCTTCCTGGGCAGTATCTCCCACCAGCCGCCGTCCGTCATGGGGGAACCTTCGACGATTAATGTTAAAAGAGTGGTGCCATCACTAAGCCAAACATGGAGTGCGATATCCTGGTCATCGGCGCGGGGGTCCTCGGCCTCAGCTCGGCCTACTACATCAAGAAGAGGGACCCGTCCAGACATGTCGTGGTCATCGACAAGTACGGCGGCCCCGGCCAGGGCAACAGCGCCAAGAGCGAGGGAGGGTTCCGCAACATATTCACCAGCGATACCAACTACCTGCTCGCCGACAGCAGCATCGACGCATACAGGCAAATGGAGGAGGAGGGGCACGACGTCAAGCTGGAGTTCATAGGCTACCTATGGTTGTTCAGCCAGCGCCAGTACGACGCCGTCAAGCCAGCCATAGAGGCCATCACCAAGCGGGGGGACAGCGTCAGAGTGCTCTCCCTGGACGAGGTGAAGAAAACCGTGCCGTGCCTGATCCCCGAGTTCGGCGACGACGAGGAGGCCGAGCTCCTGGGCATCGAGGACGTCGCCGTCGCCGTCTACGGCGAGAAGTGCGGCGGCCTCGACGCCGACGCCCTGGTGCGGGCCTACGAGGAGATGTTCCTAGATCTGGGCGGCGAGGTCATGTACAACACCGAGGCCATCCGCCTCGTCCTGAAGCCCGTGGAGGAGCTGGGGCTCCCTGGCGAGCCCTTCGTCTGGCAGGACACAGCCGTGGTGGGGGCCGAGACAAGTAAGGGAGAGATACGTGCCGAGAAGACCGTGGTGGCCACGGGCGCGTGGGCTCAAGTGCTGCTTGACCCGCTGGGGCTGGACAGCTTCCAGAGGCCCAAGAAGAGGCAGATATTCGCGTTCAAGGACAAGAAGCTGGAGCCGTTCTTCAAGGTGGAGGGCCTCAACGAGATGGGCGTCATGCCCCTCACCATCCTCCCCAAGGCCAACATACTGTTCAGGCCCGAGCTCAGCGAGGGCAGCGTTTGGCTGGCGTGCGCCGACGAGCTGGGCCGCGGCTTCGGGCTGGAGGAGGACCCGCAGCCCGAGGATGACTACTACACCAACAACATCTACCACGTGCTGGTGAAGTACTTCCCCTGCTTCGAGGACGTGCGCCCCATGAACATGTGGGCGGGCCAGTACGCCGTGAACAGCCTCGACGAGACCCCGGTCCTATACGAGGCGCCGGGCCTCTGCTACGTGGGGGCCGCCAGCGGCAGCGGCATAATGAAGGCGGACAGCCTCGGCAGGTTAACGGACGCGCTGGCGGCCGGTGAGCCGGAGGCGACGCTGTTCGGCGGCAGAAAGTTCCGTGTAGCCGATCTTGGGGTCAGGCACCGCCACGTGGAGCACGAATTGTTCGTGATCTAGCGGGCCCCAGCCTCGATCATCTCTAAATGACTGTCTTTATTACTGCCTGTCTAACCATTATTGCTAAAGAAACGGCGGATCGGCGCTGGTGCCGCCCCGCGCCATAAGATAAAGGGGGGACGGGGGCGCTAAAGCCGAGGAATGGAGGCGGCGGGAGACGCCGGATGCGGGAGTGATCTAGTTGAGCAGGGACAACTCTGTGCGGGAGGTCTACGAGGAAAACCTCGCGGCGCTACACAGCCACGCCGTCAGGCTTAACTCCGTTGACAGCGTGGAAGGCGTGGCGAAGGCAACGCTGGAGATAATGGAGCAGGTCCTCGGCGAAGGCTTCATCTCGTTCCAGGTCGTCGAGGAGGGGACCCTCGTCCACGTGGCCGGACGGGGCCTTGAGCCCCCTCTGGAGCCTCTACCCCTCGAAGGTAGAGGGGTGACGTCGAGGGCCGCGAGGGAGGCGAGGACCATGTACGTCCCGGACGTGCGGGATGACCCCGACTACATCGAAGCCTCTCCGAGGTCGCGCAGCGAGGTCGCCGTCCCGGTGCGCAACGACGGAGAGGTCATAGCCGTCCTGAACATGGAGAGCCCGTCTGTGGACGCGTTCACGGATCATGACATCAAGCTTCTGGAGATACTGGCGCTGCACGTGGGCGCGTCCCTCACCCGTCTATGGCAGGAGGCCGAGCTTCGCCGCGTCTCCGAGGAGAACGTCTCCAACATACTCAGCGGCTTCGAGAGGGTCACCAGGATGCTGAGGCACGACCTCAGGAGCCCCCTCCAGAGCATAAACAACGCCGCGCAGATGATGGAACTGGACAACTCCACGTCCTCAGAGATGTTGACCATCATCCGCGACAACGTGAAGTACATATCGGAGCTGCTCGACGACCTGCGCACCATGACCACAGTCAGATCCCTCGTCAAGGAGCCGCTGGAGGTCGACGCCCTCATCAGGCGGCTTCTGGACCGGAGGATTCTGCCCGATGACATAGAGGTAGAACTCAGGCTTAGGCGGGGCGTCAAGGTATGGGCGGACGGCACCAAGCTCACCAGGGTCGTTGATAACCTTATCAACAACGCCGTGGAGGCGATGCCCCGGGGCGGGAGACTCACGCTTGAATCAAGGGTGGAAGACGATGAGTACGTAATAACCGTCGGCGACGACGGTGAAGGCATCTCGGAGGACGACATGTCCATGATCTTTAGGCCCTTCTTCTCGACGAAAGAGACTGGGATGGGGCTCGGCCTCACCTACTGCAGAGAGGTGGTGGAGGCCCACGGTGGAAGCATAGAGGTGGAATCAGAGGAGGGAGTGGGCACCGTGGTCACCATCTGGCTGCCCTTGGGCGAGCCGTAGCCTCGGACGCCTAGTCCCTGTTCTTCACTCCCTTTATGGCGCCCTCGACGAGCCTGTAAGCCGATCCCAGGCCACGCCCATCCGGGTCCCTTCCGGCGGGGTACGAGGCGAGCCCGAAGCCCGCCGCCTTCGGGTTCTCGAACATTATCTCCAGCGCCTCCGCCAGCTCGTCTGCGGTGGGGCCGTCCTCCACCGGCAGGCCGGCGCCGGGTATCTCCTCGGGGTCGAGGACGTCCAGGTCGACGTGTACGTAGATGAGGTCTGTCAACGTGCTGAGCCTGTCGATCTCCATGTCTATGGCTGGGCTGAGCCGCCTGACGTCGTCTACGGTTATCTTGCTTACGTCGTGCTTGTCGATGAGGTACTGCTCCCAGGGGTCCGTGTCCCTGACGCACACCATGGTGACGTGCTTCATTGGCAGCGGCGGGTCCAGGCCGCATGCCCGCCTGATGTGGTGGAGGCAGAGGCCGGTGCTCACCGCCACGGGCATGCCGCCGAGCATGCCGCTGAGGCTAGTCTCTGGGGTGTTGAAGTCGCCGTGGGCGTCGACCCAGATCAGCCCCACGCGGAGGGGGTTCCTCCCCTGGCCGGCCTTCTGGTGCCCAGCGAGCATCCCCATGAGGCCGTTGCAGTTGCTCAGGAGGCCCAAGGGAAGCAAGCCGCCCCTGATCTGGTCGGCTACGATGTCGGCGAGGTGGCAGCTGGCGAGGGCCATCCTATACCTTGCCCCGTAGGCCTTCTCCTCCTCCTCTGTAAGCGTCGCCGTCCTCCTGTCCGCGACCACGCAGCCCCACCCCTCGAGGCGCTGGAGGAGGCCGCCCTCCTCCATCGCGTTGGGGCTCGTGTCTATCTCGGGTGAGCCGAGGTGCCCGTTGTGCAGCAGCTTCGGTATCCCTACCCTTACCTCAGTCATAGAACCACGTGAAACCATGTATTGGTTAAAATAAAAAGTGTTTTAGCGGTACCTTCTCCTTCTCCGCCACTCCCTCTGGTCCCTGGTCCGTGGCCTGTCCTGTACCTCGCGGGCGGACAGGTTGTTCTCCAGGTTCAAGTCGCTGAAAGGCGCCTCGTCCAGCGTCTCGTAGCTTCCGTAGCGCCCGATGTTGAGGCGCATGCTGTCCCTGAATATCCTCACGTAGCCGTTGCTGATCTTGATGACCGAGTCCTCCGGTATCTTGTCTATGGCTTCGTCGAAGAGGGTCAGGTATATGCTGCCGGTGTCGTCTGCCACGAGGGCGTCTGTGACGCGGTGCAGTGAGTCGTCCCGCCTGAACGTCACCTCGCGGGGCTCGCCCACGCTTATCACTTTGACGACCGTGTACACCCGCTTCGAGAAGGTGTTCAGTTCGCTGATCTTTGTCAGCGGCTCGCCGCTTTCGTCCATCCCAGTCTCCCTCTTTGAGTTACATGTAAACGTTTGTGTTAATATCGTTTAAGACTTCCCCGGCGCCATCAGCCTCAATTCCGTGCA
Source organism: uncultured Candidatus Bathyarchaeia archaeon (assembly GCA_964347405.1). Taxonomy (GTDB): domain Archaea; phylum Thermoproteota; class Bathyarchaeia; order TCS64; family TCS64; genus RBG-16-57-9. The sequence continues at coordinate 9,330 of CAYFYM010000254.1, forward strand.
CGGCGACTCTGTTCCCGTGAAAATGTTCAGGCGGTGTCTTCCCGTGACGGGGAGATCATGTGTTTGAACCCCGCCGACCCTAGGACAAACCGTCTCCTTGAAAAGCTTGGGGAGATAATCTAGGTGATTAAACATGGTTAGGATAGTCGGAGTGCAGGGCTCGCCCAGGAAGAGCCGGAACACGGAGGCGCTGCTCAGGCACGCCCTCGCGGCGGCGGAGGAGGCGGGAGCAGAGACCGAACTGATAAACTTGGCCGAGCTCGACATAGAACCCTGCATAGGGTGCAACACCTGCGTCAAGGAGAAGCGGTGCCCACTCGACGACGAGGACGACATGGGCGCCGTCAAGGAGGCGCTGCTCTCGGCCGACGGCGTGGTGTTCGCCTCCCCAAGCTACTTCGGCGCCGTCCCCGGCCTCCTTAAGAACGTGATGGATAGGAGCCGGAGCCTCAAGATGGACGGCCACAGGCTCAGGGGCAAGGTGGTTTCCGCCGTCTCGGTTGCGGGGCTACGGCACGGCGGCGCCGAGCGGGTGGCCGAGTCCATAACTCACTTCGGCCTCACCCACGGCATGATAGCTGTGGGGGGCTGCGGCGACCCCCTCAGCGACGCCCACTACGGCACAGCGAGCCTCCAGGGCGACACCGGGTGGAGGCGCGTGAGCGACGACGAGATAGGTCTAAGATACGCCGC
>CAYFYM010000255.1:0-2483 GCA_964347405.1 uncultured Candidatus Bathyarchaeia archaeon
TGTTGTTTTAAACCCATGAGACGAATCCTTTCCTAGTTTCTATGAGTGAAGGCGAGTTCCAAGCCGAGATCGACGTCGACAAGGACTACTTCAAGGAGAAGACGGGCCTCAGCCTCCGCGAGCAGTACCACAGGCTCCACCCACAGGTCCTCAGCTGCTTCGAGGACGACATGGTGAAGGTCTGGGGGAGGAAGTGGAAGGCAAACACCAACGTGGGCAAGCTCAGGGTCGTGCTGCTGCACCGCCCAGGCCCCGAGTTCCTGCAGGTGGGCAACCCGACGCCGTGGCCGCCCCACGAGGACAGCCTTGCTGCGTGGCGGATGAGCGAGAAGATGGGCCTAGACGAGCTGGTGGAGAACCACATGAACCTCGTGGACGCCTACAAGGCTGAGGGCGTCGAGGTGGTCATCAGGAAGCCGGACCCGTTCGACCCGCCGTACCAGGTCAAGGCCATATACACTGACGACGTCTGCCACCCGGCCGTCTACGGCCAGGTCATACTCAGGATGTACGACCACATCAGGAGGGGCGAGGAGCTTCCCACCTACCAGACCCTCGCCGACCTGGGGTGCCCCGTCGTGGGCATGATAATGGACCGCGGCATGGCGGAGGGCGGCAGCATAGGCTGGCTCGACGAGAAACACCTCATCATCGCGGTCCACTTCCCGCGCGCTAACACGAGGGAGCCCGAGGTCATGAGGGCCAACGAGTCGGGGCACATGCAGTTCGCCCGCATAGTGAAGCTCCAGGACCCGGAGGTGGATGTACGCGTCTGCCCCGGCTACGGCACCAGCCTCGGAACCAGCCACTACAGCCTCATCGACAGGCACATAAGCGTGCAGGACCCACGGACCGTGGACCCCTACCTAAGGGAATGGATGGAGGCGGAGATGAGCTGGGAGTTCGTCAACCCTCCCGACGAGGTCAGCGTCAAGGTGCACACCGGCGACCCCAGGATGCCGGTGGTGAAGCGGGGCCCCAACACGGGGGTCGTGCTGGAGCCGCGTAAGATACTCGTGCCCACGGGGAACCCTAAGGCCACCAAATGGTTCGAGAGCATCGGCGTCGAGGTGGTGGAGGTCGAGGTCCCCACGCTGGTGAGGCCCCGCAACAGCGGCAGCATAAAGTGCACCTGCGGAGGCATCCTCCGGGACCCCGAGCCCAAGAGCTACTAGCCCGCCGGCGCCCGTGTCCCCAACTTTATTCTACAAACCGTTTTCAACTCTGAAGCCACCCTATGGATGTGGCTAACCGAGGCTTGCTTAGCCGCTGCGGCATATACTGCGGCGCCTGCTACGTCTACAGGGCCGAGAGGGACGGCGGCGGGTTCCTCGAGGAGACCGCGATTCAGCAGGGCGTAGCGATCGACGAAGTAGGCTGCATGGGCTGCACGGGCCCCGAGGACGCGCTGTGGGTGAACTGCGCCAAGTGCCGAGTCAGGGACTGCCTGAAGAGCAGGGGGCTGGGGTTCTGCTACCAGTGCGGCGAGTTCCATGAAAGGCGCTGCAACTACTATGAGAGGCTGGCCGAGTTCTGCGCCAAGCGGGGCGAGGACACCAGGAGATCCATGCTGGAGATGGAGAAGAACCCCGACTCGTGGCTTGAGGCCCAGAACGAGAGATGGCGTTGCAGCGTCTGCGGGGCACCCTACTCCTGGTACGACGAGGCCTGCCGCAGCTGCGGCTCCCATCTGGGTAGAACCGATCTTAGCCCTTAGCCCGTTTCACGCGGTACTCTCGTAGCCTATTCGATAGCGCCTCATCGCTAAGGGCAAGAATCTCCACGGCCAGCAAGGCGGCGTTACTAGCGCCGTCTATGGCCACAGTGGCGACCGGCACCCCCTTGGGCATCTGGACCATGCTGAGGAGGCTGTCGAGGCCCCCGAGCTTGACGTCCCTGGGCACCCCGATGACGGGCTTGACGGTCTGCGCCGCGACGGCCCCCGGGAGGGCCGCGGCGAGGCCCGCTACGCAGATGTAGACGTCGGCGTCGCTGTTCTTGATGTGCGAGGCGAGCTTCTCCGGGTTCCTGTGGGCGGAGATCACGTTGAGCGTGTGCGGAACTTCAAACTCGCCTAGCATCTTCACAGCCTTCCCGGCCAGCTCTGTGTCGCTCTTGCTGCCTATTATGACGGAGACCTTGGTCATGGTTTGGTTGTCCGCGGCTTCGGTATATAGGTTGTTCGGAGTCATGGTTGGCCTAGGAGGCTTTTCACGGTTACATGTGATAACTGAATCTCGATTCCATTCTAGAAAGGTTTGAATTAATCAACAAGTATTTTAAAATTAGGAATAAATTTACAGTTAAGAGATTTATATGGTTAATTCTGCTGTCTCGATTATTACGGCGTCAAGCTTTGGCAACGAACCAGCAGAGGAGGTGATGTGATCTGGAAGAAATTTCTTTTGTAACGAAGACGCTGATTGCAGGCTTAGTGACTGGCCTCCTAGTTGGCTACGTGATCGGTCAAGCCCAGATAGGCG
>CAYFYM010000256.1:0-3192 GCA_964347405.1 uncultured Candidatus Bathyarchaeia archaeon
GGGTGATGAACGCGACGGCGAGGGCCGCTTTCGCTGCCGGAGGGAAGCCCATGGTGATCTGGCTCGCCTCGCCCCTCGGGGTCGGTAAGGCCGCTGACCCCATGTTCCCGACGGAGTCCCTGGTGGGGGCTCTGAACGGGGCCGACGCGTGGGTCGAGTTTAACAACCAGTGGATATTCTACTCCAACGTCTACGACAGGGCGATGAAGGAGAACCCTAAGCTGAGGTACAACTGCCTCGTCGGCATGAACGTGGACATGATGGTGAGAACCATCGGCAGAGTAGACTACCCGGCGCTGAAGAAGTTCCTAGACAAGCTGACCGAGATCGTCAAGGACACGAAAGAGTTCCGGATCACGTCGCCCGCGGGCATGGACGTGGCCTTCAAGATGGGTAAGGAGAGGAGAGCAGGCTACTCGCTGGGCTACTCCGACACCCCCGGCGCCCACATGATGTCGGGGCAGGTCTACTGGGGCATGTACGCCGAGACCCTGAACGGTAAACTGGTCTTCGACGGCTCTGTGAACCCACCGCTGGGCCTCATCAAGGACCCCATAGAGATGACCATCAAGAACGGCGACATCGAGGCCTTCGGCCCCGGGAACGACGCCGTGAAGTACGAGGCGTGGCTGAGGAGCTTCGACGACCCTAACATGCTCAAGATAGCCCACCTCTGTCCTGGCTTCAACCCGGGCGCGAAGCTCACAGGGGACGTCGTCGAGGACGAGAGGGTGTGGGGCTCAGTCGAGTTCGGCATCGGCAACATGGCTTGGAGGCCGGCGGCCTCCCACTCCGACGGCATATGCATGAACGTTTCCATCTGGCTGGACGGGAAACAGATCTTGGACAAGGGAAAATGCGTACACCCTGAACTCGCGAAGTTGGCGAAAAAACTCGGAAAAGAATAAATTTCAATTATTTTTATTTAATTCTAACTAAATAACTTCTCGAAAGTTATAAATAACCAGTATTTACTTTGTGCTTAGGTGAAAAAAATATCAACATCAAATAAAACACTGATTTACGTAGGGATAATAGCAGTCATAGTGATAGCCGCTGGAGCGTACTGGCTTATGCAACCGGCGGAAGAGCCTGAAACCACGGAACCCGAGACCACTGAGCCTGAAGTCACGGAACCCGCTGAGCCCATAGCGTACAGGAGCACATGGGCGTGGCCGACACGCATCGACCCGGCGGTGGGTTCAGACGGCTCGAGCACGGCTGCTCACCCCAACCTGTACAACTCGCTGGTCCGAATAACCCCCGAGGGGGTCGTCGGCCCCGAGCTGGCCGAGAGCTGGGCCGTCTCCGATGACGGCATGACCTACACATTCAAGCTAAGGGAGGGCGTCATGTCCCACGCCGGGAACGAGATAACAGCCGAGGACGTCGTCTTCAGCATGGACAGGTTCCTCACAATGGGCGAGGGTCTGGCGTACCTGTTCCTCCCATACATAGAGGAGACAACCGCCGTTGACACGTACACAGTGCAGTTCGATCTGCTGAAGTCCTTCGGGCCGATACTTACCGTTATGCCCAACTTCTACGTGCTCGACAAGGCAGTCGTCATGGAGAACATAGCGGAAGGCGAGTACGATGACCTAGGCGACTACGGTAAAGAGTGGCTCATGACACACGACGCGGGGACAGGCCCATACATGGTGAGGGAGTTCCTGCTAGAGGAGAAGCTGATAATGGACAAGTTCGAAGACTACTGGGGAGAGACCCTCGACGTCGAGGGCTTCAAGTTCGTCGAGAACGCCCCGGACGTCATGGAGATGATCGGCACCACCGAGCCCATCACCGTCAGGACGATGATGTCCAGAGGTGAGCTGGAGCGCACCGACAGCTGGCAGCCTATAGAGAGCCTCGATGAGATGGTTCAGACCGAGGGCGTCGAGATGATAGGAGAGGTCGGCACTTCGCTGCTGAACCTCATGATGCACACCGGGAAGGCGCCAACCGACGACGTACACTTCAGGAGAGCCATGGCTTACGCCTTCGACTACGAGACCGCCGTCACGGACATCTTCCCCCACACCACGATGGTGAAGGGCGTGGTCAACGAGGTTCTGCCCGGGTACAACCCGGACCTCGAGCCCTTCAGGAGAGATCTCGACAAGGCCATGGAGGAGCTGGAGCAGTCTGTGTACTACGATCAGCTCGAAGAGATCGAGATAGAGATCCACTGGTGCGCGGAGGTCCCCGCGGAGGAGCGGGTGGCCCTCCTGTTCATGGACAACATGGCGGACCTTGGGGTAAGCGTCAAGATCGTCAAGGAGCCCTGGCTCAGCATGATAGAGACCATGGCCGACCAGGACATAAGCCCCAACGTGGTCATCGTCTACAACTCGGTGCACTTCCCCGAGGCGGGAGGCGACCTCATGAGATACCACTCCGAGTCAGCCCCGACGTGGGAGCAGAACGAGTGGCTACTCGACGAGACCCTCGACGAGATGATCGAGGACGCCCTTGGGACGGTAGACCAGACTGAGAGGTTCCAGAAATACGGCGAGATACAGGAGTACATCTACGAAGTATGTCCAACGATCTACGTGCTGCAGACTACGACGCTACGCTGCGTCCAGGACTACGTGGACTACCCCTACGTGACGTACGGGGAGCAGGTCAGCGGCATCGTCTACAAGGTACCGCTAGGCTTTAGAACCTACTACGGTCTATACACAGGCGTAAATCAACCCTAAGCACAGGGATACCGGATGAACATCAAGAAGTACGTGGCGTACAGACTCCTTTCCTCTTTTTTCGTTCTGTTTGGGTTATCACTGTTAATATTCTCACTTTCAAGGCTGGTGCCGGGGGACCCTGCCCGGCTAGCCCTCGGCCCCATGGCGCCTCAGTGGGCCGTGGATAAGCTGAGGGCCCAGCTTCACCTAGATGAGCCGGTCTACATCCAGTACATCTACTGGGTGACCAACGTCTTCCGGGGCGACCTCGGCCAGTCACTGGTTACGAGGCGCGGCGTGTTCAGCGACATCGTCGAGTTCTTCCCCGCGACGTTCGAGCTGGTGATATGAAATTATTATAGCATGAATGAGCCCAAGATTGAATTAAGTTTGTTTATGTTTCTGTTGTTTCTATACTTGGAGTACAGCGCGGCGATCGAGGAGATCAGGACGAGGTCGACGGCGGATTTCTTCTGCCCCAGCTGCCAGCGAATAGGGTATCAAT